>NZ_JAWOTC010000004.1:0-248061 GCF_033338675.1 Vibrio sp. Vb1574 | reverse complement strand
TGAGTAGTTTTACAGGCAAAGCCGAAACGGATGATAACCACCTACTGAAGTAGGTGGTTTAGGGCTGAAAACAAAAATGCGCCCCAAAAAGGAGCGCATTTCTTACTTTAATAAGTTATTCCCAATCAAGAATAACTTTGCCTGACATACCGCTGCGCATTACATCGAAGCCTTCTTGGAAGTCATCAATCTTGTAGTGGTGCGTGATGATTGGCGATAGATCCAGACCAGATTGGATCAGTGAAGCCATCTTGTACCAAGTTTCGAACATTTCGCGACCGTAGATACCTTTGATCACCAAGCCTTTGAAGATAACTTGGTTCCAGTCGATACCCATGTCTGACGGTGGAATACCTAGTAGTGCAATGCGACCACCGTGGTTCATTGTGGTTAGCATTGAGTTGAATGCTGCTGGATTACCAGACATTTCTAGACCAACGTCGAAGCCTTCTGTCATGCCTAGCTCAGCCATTACGTCTTCTAGCTTCTCTTCAGCCACGTTTACTGCGCGTGTTACACCCATCTTACGAGCAAGTTCTAGACGGTATTCGTTCACGTCTGTGATCACTACGTGGCGAGCACCAACGTGTTTAGCAACCGCTGCTGCCATGATACCGATTGGGCCAGCACCTGTGATAAGCACGTCTTCGCCTACTAGGTCGAAAGAAAGTGCTGTGTGTACTGCGTTACCAAACGGGTCAAAGATAGACGCTAGATCGTCAGAGATGCCTTCAGGGATCTTGAACGCGTTGAACGCTGGGATCACTAGGTATTCTGCGAATGCACCTTCGCGGTTAACGCCCACACCAATCGTGTTACGACATAGGTGAGTACGGCCGCCACGACAGTTACGACAATGACCACACGTGATGTGACCTTCGCCAGATACGCGGTCACCGATTTCAAAGCCACGAACTTCCTGACCAATCGCAACCACTTCACCCACGTATTCGTGACCGACAACCATAGGCACTGGAATTGTCTTTTGTGACCACTCGTCCCAATTGTAGATGTGTACGTCTGTACCACAGATAGCGGTTTTCTTAATTTTGATCAGAATGTCGTTATGGCCAACTTCAGGTTTATCAACCTCAGTCATCCAGATGCCTTCTTCAGGCTTTAGCTTTGATAATGCTTTAATTTTCATAATGTAACCTTAATTAAAGGCCCTATTGTCTAAGGCCTAGAATCTTAAATAAGACCCATGTCCTTACCGACTTGGATGAACGCGTCGATTGCACGGTCTAGTTGCTCACGAGAGTGCGCCGCAGACATTTGAGTACGGATACGCGCTTGACCTTTTGGTACAACAGGGAATGAGAAGCCGATTACGTAGATGCCTTTCTCTAGAGCGCGCTCTGCGAATTCTGCTGCTACTTTTGCGTCACCAAGCATGATTGGAATGATTGCGTGGTCCGCACCACCCATTGTGAAACCAGCGTCTTCCATGCGAGTACGGAAGTGTGCTGCGTTTTCCCATAGACGATCACGTAGGTCACCGCTCTCTTCTAGTAGATCTAGAACGCGGATAGAAGCGCTTACGATTGCTGGTGCAACAGAGTTAGAGAATAGGTATGGACGAGAACGCTGACGTAGCCAGTCAATCACTTCCGCTTTACCAGATGTGTAACCGCCTGAAGCGCCACCCATTGCTTTGCCTAGCGTACCAGTGATGATGTCGATACGGTCAACCACGTTGTGGTGCTCGTGCGTACCTGCACCTGTTTTGCCCATGAAGCCAACAGCGTGAGAGTCATCAACCATAGTCAATGCGCCGTACTTCTCTGCTAGGTCACAGATAGCCGGAAGGTTTGCTACTACGCCGTCCATTGAGAACACACCGTCCGTTACGATAAGAATGTGGCGAGCACCTGCTTCTTTCGCAGCGATCAGTTGTTGCTCTAGCTCTTCCATGTTGTTGTTTGAGTAGCGGAAACGCATCGCTTTACATAGACGAACACCGTCGATGATTGACGCGTGGTTTAAAGCGTCAGAGATGATTGCGTCTTCTTTACCTAGAATAGTTTCAAATAGGCCCGCGTTTGCGTCGAAACATGATGTGTAAAGAATCGTATCTTCTTTACCTAGGAACTTAGAAAGCTTCTGCTCAAGCTCTTTGTGGATGTCTTGCGTACCACAGATAAAACGTACTGAAGCCATACCAAAGCCGTGCTCGTCCATGCCTGCTTTACCCGCTTCGATAAGTGCCGGGTGGTTGGCAAGGCCAAGGTAGTTGTTCGCACAGAAGTTTAGTACTTCTTCACCAGTAGAGATTTTAACAGCCGCTTGCTGTTGAGACGTAATGACACGCTCTGATTTGTAAAGGCCTTCCGCCTTTACTTCTTCGATTTGCTGCTGAATCTGTTGGTAGAATGCAGAAGACATTTGAAATTCCTTCCTAGTTATTTTGGCGAGTATTTACTCGTTTAGAATTAGGTTGAGCCTTTATGTGACGGGCGTCACGGGCTATCACTCATCAATTAATTGTAGTGTAATTCAAGGAAGGAGGAAGGATTATACCTTAAGGTGGAAAAGCATTAATGAATCCTAGGCACAAATTCAATTAATGCTTTTCTATGAGGTTGTTATAAAAGGAATTATAGCCAGGTAGGCTTAGCCAAAAGTGCTTCAAAGTCCTTAGCAGGTAATGGTCGGCTATAGTGGAAACCTTGTCCGAACTCACAGTTTAGGTTTTTCAGGTAATCCACATGACGCTGTTCTTCGATGCCTTCTGCGACGATCTTAAGATCCAGCGCTTTCGCCATTGCTATGATTACGTTGACAAGCTCGCGGTCTGAGTCGTTCTCGAACATATTTTGCATAAAGCTACGATCAATCTTTAAGCGGTCGAACGGAAACTTCTGCAAGTAACTCAGCGCAGAATAACCAGTACCAAAATCATCAATAGTAAGTTTGGTGCCTAACGCTCGTAAGTTATTAAGCATGTCTAATAGCTCAGAATCGTGATTGAAGAGGAGACTTTCTGTCACTTCAATATCGAACTTATTTGACGGAAGACCAGACTCCTCAAGGCTGTGTTTAATAAACGTAAGTAAGCGCTCGCAGTACCTAAATTGAACACTAGAAAAGTTTACAGAAACAAACAACGGAGTCAGACTTTGCCATTGTGCCGCTTGTCGACACGCTTGTTGAATAGCAAACTCACCAATTTGATGAATTAAACCATTTTTCTCTGCAATAGAGATAAACTCTTCAGGGTTTACGAATCCGTACTTGTCATCATTCCAACGCATTAGCGCTTCTGCCCCTACGATTTTACCACTACTCAGCTCAATAATTGGCTGATAATACAGTTCTAACAACTGATTGGAGATCGCACTTCTCAGACGATTTTCCAGATCCAAATAGCGTTGCAAATCTTGGTTCATATTATGGTTATAAAAACAAAAGCCATCACGCCCATCTTGTTTCGCCCGATACATTGCCATATCAGCACATGCAAGGAGCTGCTCAGCGTTGTCTCCGTCATCCGGGAACACAGACATTCCAACGCTGCTACTCAAGAAGAATTCATGGTTGTTCCAAACAAACGGATCGTTAAACGCCGAAAGCACACTTGAAGCAACTCGCTTTGCAGTATCATTATCAGGCAAGTCTGGGATGACGAGTAAAAACTCATCCCCACCAATTCTCGCCAATAAGTCTGTTTTTCTTGCGACTTGATACAGTCGCTGAGCACTGAGTTTAAGGATTTCATCCCCAACAAAGTGTCCCATTGAATCGTTAATCTGCTTAAAGTGGTCTAAGTCGATGAACATCACCAAAACTTTAGACCCACTACGCGATGCCCTAATTAACTCCAAAGCCAATCGCTCGGAACCATAACTACGATTAGGTAAATTGGTTAATGTGTCATATTTAGCTTGGAAGGCGAGTTCTTTTTCAGACGCTTTTCGACGTTCAATTTCGTTCGTTAATTTTTTATTCTGTTTAGAAAGAATATCTTTACGCTTTTTTTCTTCCTCAAGCTTAATTTTCAATTCAATCCTATTATTGTTCGTGATGAATGCATAACATAAAGCAATGACGATCATAACGGCGAGAATACTCAAACCAATAATAAAGAGCCGTGATGTAAATATATCTCGTTCACTCAAAGGCTCGAACCACGCCATCAATTTGAAGTGATGTTTATCCACAGGCACTTCAAAGTAAATTTTTCCGTCTATAGCCTCAGAAACGAAATAGTTCTCATCCTTATTGTGAGAAGGGGTTTTATTTATGGTATCCCATACAACCATTTCCACGTCTTTTATTTTTAGCACCATTCGGCTATAACTATCTTCGTGTTCTTGGTTAGTAAGTTGGTCAATAACAATATTCTTATTAAGATCGGCAATTAAAAAGGCAACAGGCTTTCCGGAGAACTTAACTTGCTTAATGACTTGAATGCGAACGTCATCATTGTATCGCGTCGCACAAACCTCTTCGGGATGCCCGTGTTGAGTCATTAAGGTTTGTATGTCCATTTTGTGCTCGGCAAGGTTTTCAGATCCAGTGGTGACAATGGTGACTCCATCACTGCCTACCAGCGTGAGCTTCTTATAGATTTGGCTGCTATTAATTAGCTTACTGTCTATCTTCTCATCGAAGCGACGCTTTAAATTAATTAGACTGGCACCTAATCCATACTCCATTGACATGCCAGAAGCTAAATTACCAAAGAATGTTTGTATTGTTTTATCTGTAGCTAGATTATCAACATCTTCACTCGCTATGGTAAATAAATTATCGAGTGTGCTTGCATAACTTTTTACTTTTAAATCTAGTTCTCTGTATTGAGATTCTTTTAATTTATTTTGACCTACGCTAGTCACAGTAATAAGCATAGCTAAGTAAATTGAAACTAATATTGCGCTTATTGTAATAAATCTTTTACTGGAAAATTTTTTAACGGCCTTATTCATCGGACTTTCTTTTTATCTTCTATAAAGTAATCGTTATAAAAGTAGTAAATAGATGGATAGTATTTTTTTACTAGTTTTTCGTATGAACCGTCTTTTTTTATCGAGTCTAAATAACGATCAAATGCTTTGCGTAATTCAGGGGAATTTTTACGAAATGCAACAGCCATTTTTTGATTTTCAGATATAGGGCCAATGACTTTTATTTCACCCGGCCATTTTTCGAGGGCAATTAGCGTATCCGCAACATCTAATAATGTGCTTTCCGCATCATTTTTCATTATCGCTGGAACCATCTCATTAAGGAGACGCGCCCCATCAGGTAATATAACTTTTGCACCTGTGTCATATAAGTCATAAAGGTTAGGATCCAAGCAAGAATGTTCTAAAGCTAACACTTCGCGACCATCGATCAGCTGCTTGACGTTTTTAACATCTTCATCGACCGACCCACTTGGTTTAATCGGGCTCAGACTAGAGTCGGATCTGGAAACCAACCATACACCTGAAGGAAAATAATCTTGTGAAAAATCGACAACCTCAGAGCGCCAATCAAGAATAGTAACGCCATTTGCGATCAAATCGCCTTCAATTGGAACACTTTCTCCGACAACAGCCTGCTTGTTGTGATATTGCACATTTTGCCCTGTCAACTTACCAACCACGTCGCTCCACTGTGCTGGAACATACTGGTACTGAACACCTAACGACTTGGCAAAACCTTTTATTATCTCTACATCCAAGCCAGTCAAAGTTTCCACTTCACCTTGTTCAATATAGGAGACAAAGTTAGCGTACGGGACACCAATGTGACGCAGTACACCGCGTTCACGGATTTGTTGTAAATCGTCTGACCAAGCGGCAGACGACGCAACAGAGGTAACCATGAGCGCCACCGTCGCTAAAGTTCTTTTGAATGTTATGACTGACATAATAATATCCTTACCTTTCACAAAGCGCCCAATAATGGGCGCTTGAGTGATAAACAACGATGTTAGAACGACGAGTAATACAAATTCGTCATCGCCACTACGAGCCCTTCCACATCTTGTTCGTCATGGAACAAATGTGTAGAGATACGCAGCGCGTAAGTATCAAAGTCATCATCCTTATGCAGCTTAAAGCTAGTCGTACGGATGATGTAACCATACTCTTCACGTAAACGATCTCGGAATTCCGTCAGTATCTCTTCATTAGTTACATCGGAGAACGGATTAACCGTCGTTAAGCCACTGGTTAAGCCTTCCACGTTTGGTGAATACATTTTGGCTTGTGGTAAGTACTCTTGAAGCAAGGTTTTACATAAACTACCAAGGCTTACAACTCGCTCTTCGATACGGTCTCGACCAATCTCATCCCACATTTTGCAACTATCAACTAGTGCTTGTTTCGCAGGATAGTTATCGTTACCAATGTATTGCATTTGCAGCTGTTTACCCAGGTAATCAGCATGAGAAAGTGAGGAGTTGATCAACCATAACGGGTTCTCTCGGTCACTCCAATACTCATTCAAACGGTTACCATTATCACGAACATACAGAATACCTGTCGCGCCCGGACCACACTGCCACTTATGACCAGATCCTGCATAGAAATCACAATCCATATCGTGGAAATCAAGGTCAAACATACCGACCGTATGCGCGCCATCAACAAGAGTAGGCACACCATACTCTTTTGCTAAAGCACAAATGGCTTTTGCTGGTAGCGCGGTTCCTGTTTTGTATGTGATATGAGAGAAAACAATTAGGCGAACGTTTTGATTCGCATCAAGCGCGTCTCGGAACGCTTGAATGTAATCTTGCTCAGAAACGTTTTCAGTACCAGTAAATACTGGTAGTTGAATTTCTACCACATCCACACCAAAACGATGTTTCGCTACGTTCATAGGTGATGTTGCAGCAATATGTTCATGGTGTGTCGTTAGAATCACATCACCTGGTTCAAAGTGTAAGCCATTAATGATCGAGCATAAGCCATCAGTAGTGTTGCGGCTGAGAATGATCTCTTCTGGGTTAGCACCAAAACCTGGTGCGACGTCTTTAACCATCTCAGAAACATACGGCCAAGAGCCAAATTTGCCTTTCATATCCCAAGGATATTTAGCCACCAGCTTGTTGTTATGCTCGTAATCTTCAAGAACATGTTTTGGCATTGAACCTGTTGTACCAATGTTCATGTAAGTGGTTCGTTTGTCCAAAACGAACTGCCTTCGCACTTTACGCCAGAAGCGCTTATCGTGTTTTCTACCTAGCCCGCGGCTGCTCCAATCAATTTTCTGTTCTCGTGCTTGAGCTACGCCTGAGAAAGCGGAAGCACTCACACCAGCAACAACAGCTCCTGTTGCGCCTTTCAGAAAATTACGGCGGCTGCTATTAGTCTGAATAGATTCCTTGTCTTTCATCTTTTTCAATCCTTGTCGGAAATTAGCCATATTATTAATTTTAAGTGCGTAACTATCTGTTACTAAAACATTATTACCCATTACAATCAGAGTTTAATTTTTTCCTCTGCCATTAAGTGACTTTAGTTCCAATTTTTTATCTTATTTGATGATATAAGCAACAGTTTGACCACAAATCTATAAACAACAATGTTCACATTAATATATTCGTTAATTTGACTATTCTTTATTGCGGACAATTCCACCAAATTCTTTATAAAACAATTATGAGCTTTGTTATAAAGTCATTAAAAATTTAACTTTGCGTTAATTTAAAAATATTCAGGCTATTTTAAGATTGGCGTCTATTCTTTTTATATCTTAACGATCTCAATATGTTAAGACTAAATAAAAGAAAGCTGATTTCGGATCGAGATATCAGTTTAAGACCATAAAGTGATACACATCACTCTATGACATAAACTCACCGCTCAACATACATAAGTAAAACAGGTTTTCACTAATATGTGCTTGAGCGTACACCCTAAAAGAAGGAGGTCCCATGTTAAAAGGATTGCTATGCATTTCAGTTGCATCCGCTCTTGTCGCCGCCCCTAACGCGCTAGCAAAAACGGTAGAAATGACTGCTCTCAACACCAATGAGAGTGCGGGTACCATTGAGATTTCACAAAGTGATTATGGCGTTGTTTTTACGCCTCAATTATCAGGTTTGTCAGCAGGTGTGCACGGTTTCCATGTTCACACTAATCCATCTTGCGATAGCATAGAAAAGGATGACAAAACCGTATTAGGCGGCGCAGCAGGTGGCCATTATGATCCTAACAACACAGGGAAGCATGGCTATCCTTGGACCGATGACAATCATTTAGGCGACTTGCCTCCACTCTATGTGGACATGGACGGCAATGCCAATCAGCCCGTTGTCGCTCCTCGCCTAAAATTATCGGATTTAAAAGGTCGAGCGTTAATGATCCATGCAGGTGGTGACAATCACTCCGATCACCCAAATAAGCTAGGTGGTGGTGGCGCTCGCGTCGTATGTGGTGTTATTGAATAAACATTAACTTTATGTCTCACACTTCTCTTTAAATTGCGAGAAGTGTGAACTTCTGTTGATACTGAGAGGAGG
The DNA here is from genome assembly GCF_033338675.1 of Vibrio sp. Vb1574. Classification (NCBI taxonomy): domain Bacteria; kingdom Pseudomonadati; phylum Pseudomonadota; class Gammaproteobacteria; order Vibrionales; family Vibrionaceae; genus Vibrio; species Vibrio sp. Vb1574. The sequence goes on along the minus strand of NZ_JAWOTC010000004.1, from coordinate 239,603 downwards.
TTGCATTGGTCTCAAGATAGCTGTGGTGAAGCATTAAGATCGATTGAACAATCTTCGTCCCGATCCCCAAAAAACCGCCCTCCGCTTCTTCCTCGATGTGATTGACGAAGGTAAAGTGGATACGTGACTTATCCTCACTCAAATGCGCTTGGCAATGCACTTCCGAGCCGATTGGGCTGTGGCGCAATGCATTTTCAAGCAAGTTAAGCACCAACCGCTCTAAAAGACCTTTATCACCCACGGTTTGGATTTCGCTATCGATATCCACTTTCAACACCACTTCTTTACGAGAAAACTGGCTCTGCATCGTTTCGGCACATTCTGCCATCAACACGCCAAGATCTACGGGGCGGTACTCGTAATTTGGCATTGGAGCTTCTTTGCGCGCGGCGTCTAACAAAGAATGTAATTGAGTTGAGAGCTTCTCACAATTTCGGAAAGCGACATCAATCAAAGGATCAGATTCCGGATGTTGCAAACGCCACGTTTCCAAATAGCCAAGCACACTCGATAACGGCGTTTTTAAATCATGACTAAGCTGCAACAAGCTTTGACGACGATGAGACGATTGATACTCCAACTGTAAAAACTGCTGCTGAATGTGCTTCGCCATCATCTGATAAGAGTGCGCAATCGGCACAAGCTCTGGCACTTGGTGAGTAAAATCAGGTTGCAGGCGGAAATCATGTTCAGCTTGCTGTTGAAGTTGCTTGGTCACGCGCTCAATCGGATTCAATAGGCTACGTTTGACCAGCACATAAGCTCCAAGAGCAAAGCCTAAAATGGACACTAAGACCAATCCTGCCAGCGCGATGTAAGGAGTATCGACTTGAGCATTGGCAATGGCGTCATGTCGGGTACTGCCAATCACCACGTAGAGATAACCGATCGTCGAGCCTAATTCTTCTATCGCAGCGACAGAAAAGACTTTGTGCTCACCACGATTACGTGGGTCTTCACCCAAAATAGGAAAAGGTTGGTCATTTAAGAATTGCTTAATGGGATTGAGATCCACCTTCCCCATGATCTCCGCCCCTTCCGGTGCTGCATGGGTGGTGATATTGCCTTGGCTATCGAGGAAGTAGATTTCAAAATCAGGGCCGATCAGCATGAGCGTGTGAAAGATCGACTTGAGTGCTTTAGGGTTGTAATCCGTCCCGATCATCAGCGGATTATCGTCACGCATGTGGCTAGCTAGCTCTTTATGCAGGCTTTGCTTAGTGCGTAACTCAATGGTTTCTTTTTGCCAATTGTAAGTCAGTGCAATCACCACCGCCGCGAAGCAGAACCACAAGCTAGTAAATACTACCAAGCGAGATTTGAAGCTCATCCTATCGCCTCCTTAAACAGCGGTGTTTTTGCAACACCCGTGATGATTGAAAAATGACGGTGAAAACAACTGCCGACTTACTGTCTGGTTTGATGTTTTGACTTACTTTCTTGCATTAGTGTCTTGGCTGAAACTTATATCCAACACCCCAAACAGTTTGAATGAAGTGATGATCAGAATCAGACAACGACAACTTGCTGCGTAAACGGTTAATGGTGCTACACACAGTGTGGTGATAACCAGAATGACTGGTGTTCCAAACGTGATCGAGCAATTCATCTTTACTGTAGACTCTGCCCGGACGAGTCGCGAGAAACTGCAGCAAAGTAAACTCTGTCGCGGTAAGAGTGACGTCTTTGTCGTTTAGGGATACTTGGTGCAACTCCGGAATGATTCTCAGCGGACCAAAATCCATCGCATCGTCGAGGACTTCATTTACCACCTTTGCTTCTGCGGTTTGGCTGACTCTGCGTAGCACGTTTCGCACTCGTGCTTGGAATTCTAATACGCTAAATGGCTTAGTGATGTAGTCATCAACGCCCGCTTCTAAACCGTCAACCTTGTCCATTTCACCGTCTCTGGCTGTCAGCATGAGCACTGGGCTCCAATCTTGTTGCTGACGCAAATAATGGCAAATGTCTAGACCATCACCATCTGGTAAACCTCGGTCAAGGATCAATAAATCAAAGGGTTGTTGCTGGTATTGCGTTTTAGCATCGGCGACATTTGTGGCTCGCGACACTTGGTGTCCTTGAAACTTGAGATGCATCTGAACCAGTTCTGCCAAATCATCGTCATCTTCCACCAACAAGATGTTCGCGACTAAATTGATTGCCTGTTGTTCCATGGTCCTTTCCTTGCCTTCGAGTATCCTCACTTTGCACATGACCGGAACAAATTAGAAATTCTTTCAAAAAAGGTTCCGATGACGCCATGAGGGATAAAGCGCTCGGCTACAAGCGCTTTGGAAAGGAGACGTCATCGGAGCCTGTGTTACTCGACTCGAGTGATGGTGACTTTCGCACCTGGGTTCAAGAAACGATGGTTCGCAGAGAGTGCTGAGTTTGCTAATCCATCATCTTGGCTAACAACACCCGCATGGAATGCAACAACGTCACTGCTGTCATTACGAGCGGCATTGAAGCCCTCACCGCCACCTGCTGGGCCCGGAATGGTTTCGGCAAGCTCATCATTCAGTTCCGTGCCGGAATCCCAAACGTTCATGCTCATTTCATAGCTTTCACCCACCGCGAGCGATTTGAGCGATAGCCCCGTTTCGCCAACAAAGGCATCATTGGTATTCACAAACATAGACGCCACAGACAAGTAACCGTAACGACTAGGGTCAACCGTGATGGTGACTTCGTCCGATGCACCCGGCAACACCAATCCATTGCCCGAAATACCTTGGTAAACACTGTCATTGCTGTTCATCAACTCAATCAGCTCATTGTTACTCCCGCCTTCGGCAAGGTGCTCAAGTTCAACGGATGCGGCTTGTCCAATTTCAAACAATTGGTAGTCACCATTGTGAGTGAGTACAGCAAGCGGAGACATAGGTTGATTCGCAGTCAAGTTCGCAACGTTGACGGTGTAGCGGTACGATTTCACTACGTCATTATCATCATCGCTTGGACAACCGGCGAGCAAGCCGACTGAAGCTGCTACTAGTAAGATTCTGTATTTCATACACCCCCCTTACTTCACAACGATTGTGATGGTTGCGACTGGGTTTAACCAACGATGACTACTGCTGTCTAAGTCACTGATGCCGCCAGTTGGATCGCTATCACCAAGGTTACCCGGATGCACGTGAACTTTATCGTTAGTTACTGTTGCTTCAACGCCTGTGCCGCCAGTACCAAAGGTAATGAAAGGTGGGTTTGGCATGCTAGACGCAAGTTCATCGTTCGCTTCTGTTCCGGCATCGTAACTTCTTAGCGTTGCTCGGTATGTACCCGCTTCCGTTGGAATCTTCCAGCTGTCTAGACCGACAAAGCCATCGTTGGTTGGCAACAACATCGCGCTCAGAGAAAGATAACCGTGGTCGCCACTGTCCAAGGTGAAGGTGGTTGCAACGCCTGGATTCAAAATGCCACCAGCAGGGTTCTCAACCACCGCACCACCAGCGTTACCAATCACACTAGCAAGCCCAGAGATATCACCGCCTTCTGCCATTGCTTCTAGTTCTGGCGTTGCTGCTTGACCCGTTCTGAACATTTGAAGATCAGAGCCATGTGCAGCAACAATAAGTGGCGTAAAGTAGATGCCTTTGGTTGCGTTTGTCACGGTGATTTCCAATTCCGCCGCATTCACTGATGCAGAGCCTAATGCCATTGCGACTGAAGTCATGACGAGTCCGAGTTGGGTACGTTTTTTCATTGTGATTCCATCCTTTAATGAGGGTTGAACTACCCAAGCCCATGTGTACGGCTTTACTTCTTTGTTCGTGACTTGAGTAGGTTAAGCATTACGTTTCGAACGTTTTGCGTTCTTGCCTCTAAGAATGACGAGCAAATCTATCAGCAACTTCATCGAATTCTCATAAAATTCTCACAAGTTCTGTTCGAATTCTGTCAGCAGCACTTTTTTATTTATACTCAAGTAACCTCGAGATGCTTGGTTCAGCGAGGATGACTTGGTTTGAAGGCGAGGCAACAATTTGAAAATCTAGTGGTTCTAAATCGAAAATTGTTAACGAAGCATGCGAACCAAGGCAACTCGCCCTTCGGGAGCGTGCCACTGAAGCAATTTCTTCGTCAAACAACTTGGAAAGAGCTCGCTATTACGCTTCGTTGTTTTCCTTGCTTGCTTTCGATAAATAGGGAATCAGTGACAACGCTCTGAACCATGTATCTTGAAGTCACTTGAGTATATTTTGGTATTTACACTTCGCACTTTCCCCTCCTACAATGCGATATTCCCTGTTTAAATCACGATTCTCACCATGATTCATAACGTTCTGTCTGCCTACTATGGCGAAATCTACGGCATCGCTTTTTTCAACCACTACTTGAGCCATTACACCCAAAGTGAACAACAAACGCTGTGGAAAACCTTGATTGAAGTGGAAGAACTCACCGCAGAAAAGCTCAAATCGGTACTGCTGACAAATGGCATGGATATCGAAAGTCGACACCAAGAGATGCTAGATAAAGGCTTGGCAGACGCAACCAAGTGGATTGGTTTACCATGGCAAGAGTTGGTAGCGACTCTTTTGAAGTGGGTAGAACCTTATGAGGTTAAGTATCGAGAGTGGCATGAAGAAGTGAAAGCTTCACAGCAGTATTCAATCGCTGAGCGAGAAGCTATCGAGTTAATTGCAGACCACGAAACGGCCATTTATCACTGTTGGCAGCAATACCATACTGGTGAATCTGGCTTGCCTGCGCTCAATGCATTTTTGGCAAAATATCGTTAAAGCGAGACGGTGACACTTGAACCTCGTGAAACCGTACCAGACAATGTCGTTATTCCGCTGCGCAGAACTGAACAATTATGGTTAATCCAAAACTCATTGCCCTACTTCCTGATCTTGCTTCGTTTATCTTAGTGGTAAACGAAGGCAGTTTTACCGCTGCAGCCAAACAACTCGGCGTGACGCCATCGGCTTTAAGTAAGTTGATCACACGGTTGGAACAAGCCCTCTCGGTGAAACTGTTTGAGCGCACGACTCGTAAGTTGATCATCACTCAAGCAGGACAAAAGGTTTATGACCAAAGCATTGCAATGGTGAATGCCGCGCAGCAAGCCGTTGAGCTATCTGCGGAAGATCATGCTGAGCCAACAGGTGCACTCACAGTAGCAGCCCCTGAAGCATTTCTTAATTCGGTGCTTCAACCGTTTGTGTTGCCATTCCTAGAACGTTATCCAAATATACAGCTTAAGCTGCGTGCAGCAGATGGTGAGATCGATCTGTTCCGCCAAGGAATTGATGTCGCATTTAAGCTCACCGACAAACCCGATGAGAATCTGGTCCTCAAAGAGATCAGCAAGACCAACCTTGTTTTGTGTGCTTCTCCAGATTACCTCACCAAACACGGTATGCCTGAGCACCCAACCGAGCTTGAGCAACACGACTGCATTTATCTTGCCGAGAACGACAAAGACAACATCTGGTCATTCTTTAAAGAAGAAGCGTTCCACTCCATTGCCGTGAGTGGACGCTACGCCGTCAACCATTCTCAAATGCGCTTGAACGGGGTTAAGTCTGGCTTGGGAATTGGGATCTTCCATGACTTCGTGATCAAAGACGCGTTAGAGCAAGGAGAAGTGGTAGAGGTTCTGCCGGATTGGATGATCAAGAGTAACTATCATGGCGCTATCGCGATGCAGTATGCGCAAACCAAATACATGCCCGCTCGTCTGCGTGTGTTTATCGACTTCGTTAAGGAGCATTTAGTCTCCGAGGATACTAACCATGCTTGAAGAGGCTAACCATGTTTAATGCCATTCATCACGTCGCGATCATTTGCAGCGATTACCCAAAGTCAAAACGCTTTTACACTGAAGTGTTAGGACTGAAAGTCATTGCCGAGAACTATCGTGAAGCCAGAGACTCCTACAAGCTTGACCTCGCTTTACCTGACGGCAGTCAAGTTGAACTGTTTAGCTTTCCGGGCGCCCCTGAGAGACCGAGCTTTCCCGAAGCGCAAGGCCTGCGACATCTCGCTTTTTTGGTTGATGATGTTGAGCAAGTGAAAGTCTACCTAGAATCGAATGACGTTGAAGTTGAGCCAATTCGTATTGACGAATTTACAGGCAAAGCCTTTACCTTCTTCCAAGACCCAGATGGCTTGCCACTGGAGATTTACCAGAAATAAAAAGAGCCAGCACTTCGACTTCGCAGGCTCTTTTATTATTCCATTCTTTGTCTGTTACTAATTCAACGCCGTTTTCAGTTTCTCAACGCGGTTGAACAACAGCCAATCCAGTGCGAGAACCGTAACAATTGCCAAACCGCCCATCGGGAACGCGAGACACAATATCACTAACGTTACTAAGCCAAGCTTCCAAATACTGTCTTGTTGAAACTTAGGTGGCGCGCCCAATGCGGCACTGCGACTTGGTCTACGAATCCACCACATCACCACACCTGTGATTGAGATTAAGATGAACGCCAAACAGAACACTACGTTGAGTACTTTGTTCAATATACTCACATCACCTTGATGCAATGACACACCTGCCGCCATGAACTTGGCAAATAGGCTGTAATCTTGCCACGTTACATCCACCAACAAGCGACCGGAATACTGGTCAAAGTGGCTGGTGCGATCTTGTCTTGGGTCGGAAATATCGCCGCCCATAGAGTTAGCTGCAACGGTGTAAACGCCCGTCTCAGAGCGTGGCAAAAACAGCTTATAGCCAGTGAAGCCCAACATTTCAGCCTTGAGGATGATATCATCAATGGAGAGCGCATCATGGTTGCCTGCGTATGCCGTCTCTTCCTTCATATTGGCATGATCATGAGCGGGCTTATCTTTCGACTCTGGCACAGCAGCAAGCTCTAAGTTCCATGGCATCTCTTCTGATGCACCATGGTTAAGATCTTTATGTGTCAGTGTGGATTCCGGTTTCTCACCCCATGTGTAATAGGTTGGGAAGGTATTCCAAGCTTGCACCATTTTCGCCCCCCAGATCCCTGCCCACGACAAACCTGAAATCAAAAAGAACAACAGAACAATCGACAGCACGCCACCTAAATTCGCATGCAGGTCACGCATCAAAATTCGAGGGCCATTGTTAAGGCGAATCTTCAAAAAGCCGGCGCGGCTGGCGTTGTCTCTAGGTAACCAAAGGTACAAACCAGACACCAACAGTAAAATCCCCAGACTTGCGGCGATTTCAATTAAACGGTCGCCTAGGTCGCCGATGAGCAAGGTGCCGTGAATGCTGTTCATCAGTTCATAGATGCTGTCACCACGATTAATGGTGCCCTGTACGTCTCCTGTATAAGGATTTACTGCAACAATCAACGAGCTGCCTTCTTGGTTTTGAATCGAGAATCGGTTGGCAATATCGGCCGTTTTAGCAGGTACAAATTGAGTGACATTAAAATCGGGATACGCCTGCTTTACGGTTTCTAATTGTGCAGAGACGGGAACCATTTGCTCTTGTGGTGAAACTTGTAATGTCGCTTCGTATCGAGCCAGTTCGATTTCATCATCAAACAACATCACTAACCCCGTGAGGGAAAGTATCAGCATAAATGGAATGACGAACAAACCTGCGTAGAAGTGCCATCGCCACGTCATAAAGTAGATGGATTTTGCGCGTGAGGCTTCCTTGAGTTGAGGCTTTGCCGAGTTTCTCAACATGTGTATTTTCCTTTTTTCATTGTTGAACAGCCAAATTGAGCCAAACGCATCCTGCACATACGCATTCGTATGCAGCGCTAATTGACTTAGATTTGGGAGTACCACTGCTCGAAGTGGCAGTGTTGTTGGCTTTATTTACTTGTAATTGTTTTTGTTATGAGAAAAGGGAAACTGGCGGCGCTCGAGGAACTGGTGTTTCAAATCGCACACTTAGAGCCAAATAAGCGTAGCTGTCAGAAGTCACCAAGCTCTGTCTTGAAAGTATCGGTGTCGTTGGAAGTGTATCGTGATGAAAAGTCGAGAAGTGGCTAAACGGACAAGGCTTGCCTTTGTGGCTGACCGAATTGTCGCCCTCTTCTATTTGGACCAACTCAAATCCGTTAAGCGTACATAGCGTCGCCCACACGCCCATGCTGTTACCATGAGCATTGATAACAGGCATCAGCGTCACTAGCACCCAACTGAGAGCACTAGCAAATAACATCGAGCGGTAAAAAGGAATTAATCTACGCATAACGGTGACTTAACAAATTTCACACAGCGTAACCAATTTTGAGTGATAGCTCAAAAAACAGTATCAATAAGTGGTTGCTACCTCACAGGTTTTCTTGAATGCATCGATTGACAGGCGCAAAAAAGCCCGCCGAAATGGCAGGCTGATGGTCATTTCTTCAAGTTGGATAAACGGTTAGCTAAACAGTTTGCTCCAGATACTTGGGTTGCGTTTGTCGTGGTACTCTTCACGAAGGCTATCGATTTCACGCAGTTGGTCTTTCGCTTCTTGTAGCTTGCCCGCATCAAGATCCGCTTCAATCTTATCTAGCGTTACCGTCAGCTTGTTAAAGCCTTCTAAGTAAGTATCAAACTTCTCTGGTGGGTAATTACCACGCTTAGATTGTTCAACAATCGCTTGCAAGCTATCAATCGCAGATTTCATGGTTTCGACATCAGATGCTTCTGCCGCCTGTTTGAATTCCATCTTCATCTGTTTCATGTTTTGTTTTAAATCAACCGCTTCTGCCATTGCGTATGTTGAGCCAAACGCAATCGCACACCCTAGGACTAAAGGACGTAACATTTTTCACTTCTCCATTTATAGTGCCGAATTCTGTGTCGGCTTTATTCACCCAAATAACCTACGCCATAAGAGGCGAAAAACTAGCTTAGTTGAGTATTTCCGGGTCGCAGTGTAAAGCAATCTGGCGTCGGGTGCATACCTTAAATGTAATCAAGTTTATGCGTTGAGAATGCTGTCATATTCTGCAATTGGTTTACGGCCTCTCAAAGCTAAGAAAGACAAAAACTGCTGAGCGGTGTGAGTAATCACTTTCTTGCTATCAATACCCACTTTGTCCATTAACTCTCCAACCAAATCCAGATTACCAACATCGTGACAGAAATGCGCGTCACTGCCCGTGGTGAAGAAAACACCGAGATCTTTCCCGATTTGTGCAATCTCGTGGCAACGGTCTACGCTGCCTACTCGGCTGTTGCCTTTCAGCGTGGTGTTATTAATTTCAATCGCGACATTGTGCTCTTTCGCGCACGCTAAAACGGTCTGAAAATCAAAGTCGAAATTTGGATTACCAAGATGACCGAGCGCATCAATACGACCACTCTGAATGACATTAACAAGTGCTTCCGTGTGAGTTTGCTTGTTTGCAGGACGAAAAACGGGTTCATGAAAACTCGCGATCACCCAATCTAAGTTGCGGTCCACACTCAGTGGAATATCAATGTCGCCTTCGGTATTCATAATGTTAGATTCAACGCCACGAATAATCGCAACGCCTTCAAGAAAGCGAGGCAGAATTTTCTGGTTCGAGAAGAACCAGTAATGAGGCGCACCCGGCATTGATTCTGCGTGATCGGTCGTGCAGAACATATCCAGCCCGTTCTCTTTTGCCAACTTTGCATTTTCAATCAAGGTACTGTACGCGTGACCACTGGCGTACGTATGTGTATGGGTATCAACTTTAAATTCCATCATCCACTCTCTTAGGTGCGCTATCTTGCGTGCTATTGTATACCTTCAGGCAACGCATCGTCAGCCCAAGATAAGCAAGAACCCTAAGCTTGCTCTTCACAAATGGCTTTTATCAAGGGTAAGGCTTTTTCCCATCCGTGATTAAACATGGAAACAAAGTCATTGTGAGTATGAATGGTAACATTGAGTAGTAAACGATCGTTGTTGGTATCGATCTGGTAGATCTCTCGCGATCCGATCCACCTAGATGCTAGGTCAGCATCGAGTTGTTGACGATTATCCGGATTAAAAATGGCAACATGATGAAATTCAAGTTTTTGAAGGGGTAGCACCGTATCTATGATCGCCCTTGTCCCGCCCATATCTGGATCAAAAAAAGTGATGCCACCTCCTTCTTCCCAAGCTCCTTCAAATTGAGACTGCGGTGAAAAGGCTTGCGCCCAACGTTTATACAACTCAACATCGGTTAGCACTTCCCACACTCGTTGCGGTGTCGCCGAAATTTCGACGTAATAATTTAGCGTAAGCATGATTTCTCTCCCTGAACCTTTCTTGACGCTAGCCCATACTCAGGAAAAATCAAACCACACGACCAATTTATCTACCTGCCCCCTTCATTTTCCGACAGACTAAGAAGTTCTCGCTTGTAAACCGCCACTGCGATGCGCCTTAAAGCGAACCCAACATGTGTTCAGTATGATTGCGAGCACTATTAAACTCATCCCAACAATTTGACTTTGACTCATTCGGTCTTCAAAAAACAGGCTCTGCCAAACCGCAGTGAACAATAAGTTAGTAAAAATGAGTGGTGCAAGTTGAGAGCCACTGCTTGCCAGTTTATATGCTTTGGAGCGAAAAACTTGGGTGTTAATGATCATCAGAGACATCATACCGATCCACAGCGTATTTGAAGAAATCTCAGGCGCCATAACACTCATATTAAGTAACACGTCGAAGTCGTTAAACAAAGTTAGCGGCAACAGAAATACGGCAGCAAAACCAAACGCCCAAAAGTTGATTTCTAGCGGCGACATATTTGTTTTACTCACTTTATATAACGTAAGCTGAGAACCAGAATTGAAGAGTCCACCAGCCAAGCCGAGCAATAAATCCGCTCGCCATGTGATCTCACTTCCACCGCCCGCCAACATAACCACACCAGTGAACGCCATTGCTAAAGCCGCCAATGTTGAAACACGAATGCGCCCCCTCATGAACAGCTTTTCAACCAAGGGAATAAATAATGGGCCAGTAGCAAACAAAACGACCCCCTCAACGAGCGTTAACGTTTGTAATGACGCGATAAAGCAAAGTTGTGACAAACCGATACAAAGAGCACGCAATAAAATAGGCTTTAGCGTGCCCGCTTTAGGAAAGGTAAGGTTTTTCACACGAAGTAAGATAAGCAAGATAAGCGCAGGCACCAAAAAACGTAAGAAGCTAAATAGTGTGACGGAAAGTTCGCCTGACAACTGCTTTGCTAACAGTCCAGTAACAGATAAGCTTAACGTAGACATCAACATGAAAAGGATAGATTTATTTACAGCATTCATTCAATACTCCTTAATATATGGAGCATTTTAAAAGACATCACTTATCGTAAATAGCGAGTAATATTAACCATTGATGTAAGAAAAACTTACAGTTTAACTTATCTATCACCAGCTACGGTTTTTAAATTATGCGGAAACTAGTCCCCTTAAAGTCCATCTACGCATTTGTTGCAGTAGCTGAGTCTGGCAGCATGACAGAAGCAGCACAGATATTAAGTGTGAGCCACTCAGCCGTAAGTCAGGCAATTAAATCGCTGGAGAGTCAAGTCAACAAGCCTCTATTTGATCGCATAGGCAGACAAGTTCAACTCAACGCGGACGGTAAAAAGTATTACAGGAAGGTGGCACCCGCTTTAGAGCAAATTGTCGATGCAACGGAAGCACTCATCCAAGATCAGAACTTGCAGCGTGTTACGCTCAATATGGTGAATTCATTGGCTCTTCACTGGTGGATTCCTCGAATGTCAGATTTACAAGGGTTTGCTCCTCAATTAGACGTTCGTTTATCAAACCTGTCTGGCAGATTCAATTTAGAACAAGAAGGTATCGACGCGGCCTTGGTGCATGGAAATCCCGAAGAATGGCAGGATTACTACTGCGAAAAGCTCAGTGAAGATGAACTGGTTTTGGTGTGCAGTCCTGAATTGATAGCGAAGACCAAGGACTCAAACATCACTCAACTCTTAAAGCAGTATCCCATCATTGAAGTTACTAACGAACGAAGAAAAAATGACTGGAACGTGTGGCTGGACGCGACGGGTATCCAGCGACCTAAAAATAAAAAACCAATCACTTTTAACATGTCGATACAAGCCGTCCAGGCCACAACTCGTCGTTTGGGGTTATTGGTCACTCATCGCTTGTTTGTGAAGGATGACATCAAATATGGTCAGCTAATCGAGCTGGGTGAACCCGTCATTAATCCTCATCAACAGCTTTACTTTGTATGCCCGCCACACAAGCTAAAGCTTGAATCGTTTCATCTGTTGCGATCTTGGCTACAACAATCATTCAACTATTAGAAACTTTTGTTAAGCACATTCACTGAAAAACTAGTATAAAGTTAGAAGAGCACTTTTCATCCAAGGATGGTTTATGAAGCAGTATCAAATATGGCTAAGCGCACTCTGTTTTGCAGTATCTTTGAGTACGACCGCTGAAGTAGAAAATGATAACCGCCTTTCAGAACAAGGGATCTCCACGGCAATTATTGGGGGTCAGCAGGCTACCCAAAACCAACTTCCTTTTTTTGCACGTCTTATTCTACATAAAACTGGCGCTAATCAGTTTGCCAATATTTGTGGGGGAACCATTGTAAACGACCGCTTCATTTTAACTGCGGCTCACTGCGTAGAACCAAGCGTTTTTACTGACGGCTGGACAATCAACGACCTACGAGTGTTAGTCAAAAACCCTACGATGAATGACGTGTTTGTTGAAGAATTCAAAGATGTTCGCTCTATCACGATTCATCCTGATTATGTGCCTAGCGATTTATGGATTAATGACATCGCTGTCCTTGAATTGACTAGACCTATCACCGATAACGTCCAATCCATCACTTTACCGCAAGACTTTGGAGACTACAGCAGCAAGTCAGTTTATCAGATATTCGGTTTAGGTCAGACCTCAACCAATGATGAAAGCCCCCCTAACTATTTACGCTGGGCAGAAGTAAAACCCCTTACCGACACCCAATGCGCTTCGTTGGTAACAGGGTTTAACGCTCAGGAAAGTTTATGTGCGAATGGATTTCCTGAACGAAGCTACACTGGTATCTGTCGTGGTGACTCAGGCGGTCCTCTCACCTATCAAGACAATAATGGCATGTATCAGCAAATTGGCATTGTGAGCTACGGTTCTTCAGTTTGCGAATCCGCTGCGATTCCAAGTGTGTTTACCGAGATTTTGAACTATGCAACATGGATTGAGACCCAAACCAGCTCAGGTGTAAAAACCAGTTATAACGCCCTCTTAGCAAGTTCGGAAGATTATCATAGCGAAGGGGACTCTGGCTTTGAGCCTGTCGATACCAACACATCTGGCTTTGGTAACAACGGCAGCAGTGGCGGCGGTGCTCTCGGATCAGGGTTGATCATGCTTGGAGGCTGGTTTGGTTGGCTAAGACACCGCAGAAATTATTCGCGCTCCTAGTAGCGTCAACAAGACATCATAATATCTTACGCTTAACGCGAGAGTTAATGATGTCTTCAATCATCTTTTGCTCTTTTTTCGCTTTTTCATAGTTCTGCTTAGTACGCCAACGATCAAGCACTTTTTCTAACCCTTGAACGCGTGCGTGCTTGTGTTCTAGCGTTTTCTGTACAGATGCACATTCCGCTTGCATAACGGCTTGCTCTTGCTCGTGGTGACGAAGCATTCTTTGTAGCATTTGGTCAACACGATTAAAGTTCATCAAAGCCGCGCTCGTCAGCGTCGGGCCGGTTCGGGTTGATTGTCCAGCGTGGCCTTTCAACGCCGACAACTGTTCCAATTGCATTGAAAGATGGGAGTGACGCTGACGCATGGCATCAAGTTGTTGACCCACACGGTCACGCTGTTTTTCTTCCATTTGCTGTAACTTGCCTACGGCTTTTAACTTGGATTTCATTTCAGCCTTGTCACTCCCATTTGATTAAGCACTTTGAAAAAGCTGCGCGAGCTCGGTCAAACTGGTTGGGTAATCTACAGACTCGTTGGCAGCTTGTTGTAGATATGCACGCAAATTTGGATACATAGCAACAGATTGATCTAACTCAGGATCTTGTCCTGGTTGATAACCCCCTAATGGCAGTAACTCTTTAACCTGAAGGTAGTTGGAGTACATTTGACGGAAGTTATTCGCAATCGTGCTGTGTGCGTCCTGCGTACAAGTATTCATACAACGGCTAATAGACGCGTTGATATCTATCGCGGGATAATGCCCTTGCTCAGCCAGTTGACGCGATAAAACGACATGCCCATCTAAGATGGCGCGCGCGGAATCCACGACAGGATCTTGTTGGTCGTCCCCTTCTGCCAATACGGTGTAAATTGCCGTTAAGCTACCATGTTGATTTTCACTGTTACCCGCTCGCTCTAAGAGTTGAGGTAACACGCTGAAGACTGAGGGCGGATAACCACGAGAAGCTGGAGGCTCACCGAGCGAAAGAGCGATTTCGCGCTGTGCCATGGCGTATCGGGTTAGAGAGTCCATCAGAAGTAGAACGTCTTTGCCTTGGTCTCGGAAATACTCTGAAACGCGATGACAAAGTAATGTCGCTCTTAACCTCATTAGCGGGGATTCATCAGCAGGAGCCGCGATAATGATCGCTTTCTTGCGCGCTTCTGGGGTTAAGTTTCTCTCGATGAACTCACGTACTTCTCTGCCTCGCTCACCGATAAGCCCGACCACAATTACATCGGCCTCCGTGTTTTTGGTGATCATCCCCATTAACACACTTTTACCGACGCCACTGCCAGCCATCAAACCAATACGTTGGCCTTTGCCTACCGTCAATAGTCCATTAATCGCTCGCACGCCTACGTTGAGTGGTGTATCAACTGGGCGTCGCTTCAGTGGGTTAATCGGTTTTGGTTCAAGTGAAACTCGATCTCCCCCCTTAAGCGGTGCCCCATCATCTAACGGCTCACCTAAACCATTCAGTACGCGTCCTAACCACTGAGAGCTTAGCTGCACGGTACTGTCACCATCAAGAGGGATGACTTTTGCACCTGCAAACAAACCGCCTAAACGGCGGATAGGCATGAGGTAAGCAATGGTGTGTTCAAAGCCCACAACTTGCGCTTCGATCATATCGCCTTCCGCGGTTTCTACGAGACAACGCTGCTCAAGCTTAAACCGACACCCTACGGCTTGTAACATTAAGCCGTTTACTTTTATCAATCGCCCTGTTACGCGAGCAACAGGGATTGAATCGAGCGAAGCCAAGGCTTCGCTCAAACGCTCACTTAATAGTTCATGGCTTAGGGTATTACTCATGCTCAGACTCTACCTGTGGAATACTGACTTCATCCAAAAGGTGTTGCTTTACATTGTCCATACAGGCTTCCAAGCGAGAGTCGCAGCTCGCATCCGCTTCTGCGTCATCAGTCACTAACTGACAGCCACCAATAGGAAGCTCCGTATTAGGGACCAGTTTCCAAGATTGCGGCAAATCAGCATTGATGTGAGTAATGCGCTCTAAATCTTGCGGATTTAAATGCACAGTTACTGTTTCCGCTTTACCAGGCATGGCAGACAATGTCTCGTCCACCAAAGCTAGGATCTGCTGAGGCATTAGAGTGAGCTCGGCACGAATCACTTGCTGAGCAACCTTTTGTACCAGTTCACAAATCATATGGCGTTGTTGCTGTTCTTTTTCATCTTGCCAACGAGAAAGGGCGTGAAAAAGTTCATTGACAGGCTTCGCCGCCTCCAAAAAGCCTTGCTTTCCAGACTGCTCACCGGAAACAAAGCCTTTTTGGAAACCTTCTTTTTGGCCTTCCAACAGACCTTGTTGCTTGCCCTGTTCGATACCTTGGCGTAAGCCTTCCTCATGTCCTTGTTGCAAACCTTGTTGAAAACCTTCTTCAAGTTGCTGTTGGATATCTATTTGAGGTTCTTGCCAGCCTTGGTTATCTAGCCCGAATTCGTCTTCGATAGTCTTAGGTTGCGCTAAAGGCGGAAAACGGTGTAAACGATACCCGCTCGGAGGCAATCGCATAGTACTTGATTTTGTCTCTAGCATGACCTTACTCCACCGTTGGCTCTTCATAGAGAAGCAGCTGAACTTCACCAGATTCATCCAACTCACGTACCATTTGCATGATGTCTTGACGTGCTTTTTGAACTCGACTTAACGCAACAGCGCCGCGTGCGTCCATGTCATCTTCTAGCGCTTTCACCATACGTTGCGGCATTGAACGCTTAATAGCTTGTTGTAAGGTAATATCGGAACCTTTTAGCGCAACAGCCCACAACTCTAGCGGGATTTGCTGCACCAACATGTCCATAGTTTCTTCGCGTTGTCGGCCAAGAACCATAAAGTCGAACATGTTTTCTTCAATTGCATTAACAACATCTTCATCATGCAACTTCAGCATTTCCATCAATGAACCACGGTCACCTTCAAAGCGGTTAATGATATCTGCTGCTTGCTTAACACCTGATAACGGCGTGCTTTGACTTGCGGATACTTTTTCGATGCAACGCTCAACGAGTTCATGCAAATCAACGGCAACTTGATGATCGATATCTTGCAATTGAGCAATACGGAACAATATTTCGTCATGGTAATCTTGTGGCAAGTGCTTCAATACCGCTGAAGAGCTGTCCGCTGGCAAATACGCTAGAAAAATTGCTTGCATTTGTGGGTGCTCATTCACAATGAAACGAGCGAGAGTTTCTGCTTCCACCCACTGTAAGCGCTGCATATTGTTGCGAATTTCATCGCCATATAAGGTATTTAATAACCCTTTTGCCAAATCGTTACCCAACGCTTTGCGCAATGTATTAGATAGGTATTCCTTAGAGGCTCCTCGAATACCGCTGTGCTCACGGAAATCTTCAAAGAAAGTTTGAATAACACCACGAGCAGAATCGCTCTTAATGCCATTTAACTTCGCCATTGCACGAGTCACACGCTGGGTTTCATCACGGCTAAAGTGTTGCAAAACCTTCGCTGCGGCATCCTCGCCCATGCCTAATAGCACGAGCGCGGTTTGTTCAACATAACTAAGCGTCTGCTTTGATAGAACTGTGTTCATTGATGTTTACCCATTGTTTCAGTATTTCGGCTACGCGCTCTGGCTCTTCATTAGCAATAAGCTGTAGGTGTTTCAATTGAATTTCTAATGGCGAACCTGCTGGTGGTAGCATGTCGCTGTTTACATCTAAACCTGAAGAGGCTGAGATGCCTTTTTCAGATAGGCGGCGATCAAGTACTTCTTCATGCTCGCGCTCTTCACGCGTTTGCAAGTTTTCGTAGTCAGGTTCTTCCTGAGGCTCAGCAAAATTTAGCTCAGGCACAGGTTTATCAACGCCAGTTAGGTGCATGATTAATGGACGCAGTACGAAGAAGATCATCGCCAAGCCTAACAAGCCACCAATAACGTAGCGTATTGGCTGCTGTACTGTAGGGTCTTGCCACCACGGCAGTGCAGGAGGAGCATCAATTTCAATTGGGGTGAAGTTGAAACTCATTAAACTTAAGCTGTCACCACGTGTGGCAGAGATACCAACAGCATCCATGATCATGTTTGAGATTTGCTCTTTATCGGCTTCACTCCACGCCACACCATCTGGCGAAGCTTTGGAGTTCAACAGAACCGATACACTAAGCTTTTCTATTTGGCCTTGTTGGTATTGAGTACGACGAACACTGCTCCCTACAGCATATTGACGATTCACTTCAGATCGCGCATTCGTGTTTTGGCTATCGTTCGTTTCCACTTCACCAGATCCTGTCACTGGCGGTTGGTTACTTAGAGAACCAGGAACACCCAACGCAATTTGATCAACCGAGTTGTTATGAATGGTGTGCTCATTACGCACAACCGGTGCGTTATCCAAAATTTCTTGTGTTTCTTCAACTTGGCTAAAGTCCAGATCGGCAGCGACTTGTACTCGGAAGTTACTCGGCCCCACAATCGGCGTAAGCATATCTGCTGCGCGTTGGATGATCTGTTTTTCAACACTCTTCTGGTATTCAAGATATTTCGCATTTACTTTACCAGCTTCCGCAGAAGCGACATCCGCACTAAGAAGACGGCCATACTGGTCAATGACAGAAACAAATTCTGGCTTCATTGCCGTGACACTGCCGACCACTAGGTTAATGATCGCTTCAACTTGTTCAGGCTTTAAGTCTTCACCAGGTTTGAGCTCAAGCATGACAGATGCTGAAGGATTCTCACTGTTTTGGCGGACGAATAGAGTTTGACGAGGTATTGCTAAATGAACACGCGCGTTCGCTACTGAGTTCAAAGACATGATAGTACGTACTAACTCACCTTCTAAACCATGACGATAACGCGCCGTTTCCATAAATTGGCTCGTACCAAGAGAGCTATCTTCCTTGAGCGAATCCAAACCTGTCGGCAGCTTAGCTTTAACACCTTTTGATGCAAGCAACATGCGTACCTTCGCAACCTCACCTTCTGGTACAAGAACTTGTCCATTTTGCTCTTGCATGCGGTAGCTTACGCCTTCGCTTTCTAATACCGACACAATTTCGCCGATATCAAAACGCTCTTGCTGGCTATATAGCGGACGAAAGCTCTGCGAGGAACTCCATAGTGCAACCACAATAATCGCTGCAACAATCGCAGCTAACACCGCAGATAGCACTAAGTTTCTCTGACTGCTAGACCAGATTTGCTTCAGCTTCGTTGTCACATCGTCCATGCCGTTGGCAGTAGAAAATGTCTGTGCTGTGCCGGTAGCCATAGCTGTGTTTCCGGCGACTTGGGGGGTTAGTTCTGACATGAATTACACCGGCATCTTCATAATATCTTCAAATGAGGTCACGACTTTGTTGCGCACTTGCATCAAAGCATTAAAGGACAAGCTGGCTTTTTGGCTCGCGACCATTGCACCAACTAGGTCATCACTTTTTCCTGTTTCTACGGCCGTCATTTTTTGACTAGCCACTGATTGATGTTGATTCACTGTATCCAACACATTTGTCATCGCTTGTGAGAACGATAAAGGTGCGTTTAGTGATTGTTGATCTAAAGGATTTGCACTCACGATAAACTCTGGCGGCTGCACTTGTGCCTGCATCGCCTGCATTTTTGACAACATAAGTTGCTCTGCCGAGACCGCATGAGTAGGTTGACTTGCCATCTATTTTTTCTCCTATTAGGCAGCCGAGCCTAGTGCCGACTGTAAATCAATACCATGTTCTCGCATTGCTGCGAGCTTGTAGCGTAGCGCTCGAGTAGAGACTCCAAGCGCGTTTGCGGTTTTCGTTCGGTTTCCACCAAACTGACGTAACTTTTCCAAAATAAACTGATATTCAGCTTGCTTCTTCGCTTCTACATGACCAAAACTTGCAGTTGGCTCTGCTGTAGGAACTGACGCGACAAGCTCAATAGGCAGCATCAGGTCATGGGCTGTAATGTAATCACCATGACGCATGACCAAAGCGCGTTGAATGACATTTTCCAACTCACGAATATTGCCCGGCCAGTGATACTGACTCAGCGCACTAATCGCATCTTGGGATAGGTGACAGCGGCTGCTATCTTGATACTTTTCAATAAAGAATTGGCTAATCGGTAGAATGTCCTCTTTTCTTTCACGCAAAGGCGGCCAGTGCAGAGGCAGCACATCTAATCGATAATAAAGATCTTCACGGAACGTGCCTTTTTGAACTTCCTCACGTAAGTCTTTGTTGGTTGCCGCAATAACACGAATATCGAGCTGAACGGCTTTATGGCTACCAACACGTTCTACTTCACGCTCTTGAAGGACGCGTAACAATTTCGCTTGAACCGCAGGTGACATTTCACCAATCTCGTCAAGCAGAATCGTCCCGCCATTTGCTTCTTCAAACTTACCGCTTTGAGAATTTGTCGCTCCGGTGAACGCGCCTTTTACATGACCGAATAGCACAGCCTCTAACATTGACTCTGGAATGGCGGCACAGTTAACCGCCACAAATGGACCATTGATACGCGGAGAGTGCTCATGCACATATCGCGCCAGCACTTCTTTACCCGTTCCCGATTCACCTGTAATAAGCACACTCGCGTTAGTACATGCTGCACGATGCGCTAATTGCAGAACTTGTTTGCTTCTCCAAGACTCCGCAACAATGTTGGCCATTGGCTTACCTAACGCTTCAACACGTTTAAGCAGATTAACCAACTGATTAGATTCAAATGGGCGTAATAGATAATCAGTAGCGCCCGCTTTCATCGTCTCAGCAGCCAAGATGCCTTGTTCTTGGTCGACAATCGCAATAACAACACCCGAATTTCGCTGCTTTTGGTGACACGCGACAAACTCACGAACACACATATCCGGCAGCGTAGAGCTCACTAAAGTGATTTCTGCTCGCTCTTCAAGCAAAGCGCCTCGACCAGTACGAGTGTGTTTCGCGGTGTAACCTGCATTTTGCAACACATCCAATACTGGTTGAGCAAGAGCTTCATTTGGCTCAACCAACAAAATTTTCGTTTTCGTCATCATTGAACCTTAACTTTCGTTTGTTGATTTTGTGATTGTAGATCTGGGTGGTGCTTCGTAGCCGTATACTCGTTGTCCCTCACTAAACGCAGGGTGACACGTCGGTTTTTTGCTTGGCCATTAACCGAGTTATTGCTGGCAATTGGGTAACGCGAACCATGAGCTCGTGTTTCGATCATCGACTCGTCGACCCCAAGCTCAATCAAAGCATTGGTGACTTGCTCTGCTCGAGTACGTGACACAGAAAGGTTCGTTAAACTTGAACCAACGTTATCGGTGTGACCGTCGATGAGGATTTTGGTCACTCGATCATCCACAGATACATAGCTATACAGCGCTTCTAGTGTTGCTTTCTGTCCACGACTTAACGTCTTCTGACCAAACTCAAATGAGAGCGCCATATCCCTTGCCTCTGAAAAAGACAATTTAGGCAATCGCGCGCGACACGCATTAAATGATTTCAATGCGTTTTGAATTTGAAGAGTAGGAATCACAATCTCTGAAACAGAGGAAGCATTACTTCCTTTAAGTGACAGCGTCACCCAGCTACCCAAAGCAATTGAATCCATGAATTCTTCAGCGCCTTTATTAAAGATGAAACGCTGAGACGGCTTAGTAAATTCAAGGGAACCAAATTCTTTTCTATAAAGCTCATCACCCCAAGGAGCATTTTGAGTTGTTAAAGCAATCGTTTTCCATTTATTGTTTTCATATTCTATATCGGAAATAAAATAGAATTTATTATTAGGTTCCGCTAGGAAATAAAACTTCCCATAGTCTTTATTTGATTGCAACAAGTTGCATTTGAATTTATTTCCCTCATATGTCCATTTAGAGAGGTCCATAGGGATTGTTAAGACTTCTTCTGAATATGACACTTTTGAAAAAATAAAACTGATAACAATAATTGTGTTACAAATTATCAAACGGACATGATTCATGTATATCTTACATTCCCATGACTTAAACCGTTTAATTAAATATGCCACCAAGCCGAGAGAACTGGCATAGCTAATCATTTTAATTACCTATTCTGAATATTAAAATTGGTTACAAAACGCTCAAGAGAGCACGCTTAGCCTCCAACGGAAGCTTTAAGCATAAAAAACAGTATCTTATAATTTATTTATTTGAAGTTGTTGTTACGCCATAAAGGCAATTTAAAAAATCTATAACAACTAAAACGCTCAACATTGTTATTTTATTTATTAAGCGATTTATAAAGAAAACTAACTCTTTTTAAATTTCATTAAAAGATTATGACTATATGAACAAAGCAACATGTGAACTAAAGTCACAATCTTAGAGTTTGGAGCTAAAAGATCATTAAAATTTCTGTGTAGACTACACGCCATTAAGTTAAAACACTTTCGATTGTTAACGCACGGTAAAATATAAATGGAAAATAGAGTTAGCGAGCCTATTTCTGATAGTCAACTACTTGATGTAGAATTATTAGGCAAACCTATTCATATCATTCGTGAGAAGCTCGATAATTTAATTTCAGAATCTTGCTCAAACCTTACGACTGAATTACAAAATTGGCTCAGCACAGGAAAAGTGGAAGCTAGCTTAACCTCAGTAGACTTGCACCGCTTTACATCGGTTGAGATGGACAAAGAGCAAACGTCGACCTATCAACATCAGGAAGGCGGCATGGTATTCATCCATGGTAACCCTCACACGCTCATAAAGTTGGCTGATAGATTTTATGGTGCAAGTGCAGAGCGCTCAGCCGCTACTCTGACGGCCAGTGACTTACGTTTACAAGAGCGCATCAGTCGAATCATCATCGGTTGGCTTGCTCCTGGTGAAATGTGGGACACGGGTGAGTATGAGACCCCTAGAGGTATTGGCATTAACGTTCAATTAAACATTGCGTTTGACGATCATCAAGGCTCAATTCATCTCAAGCTAGATGGTCATCTTATTCAAACGCTAATCGAGCAGCTTGAACTGCAGCCTGATACCGATTTGTTTCAACCTTTCTGTCGTTCTTTAGAGACGACCCCCGTTCGACTGAACGTTGTTCTAAGTAAAAAGAAGATGCCTTTAAGTGATGTGGTTGGCTTACAACCCAACGATATTTTACCTATTGAGCTTCTTAACACGGTTCCAGTAAGCATTGGCAACCAATCTCTATTTACAGGTCGTATTGCCGAGCAAGACGGCCAACTTGTTTTGATCTTTAACCCTGATAAGGAACCGCAGCGATGAGCGAAGCGCTAGAAATTAATGCATTCGACGCAGAAGAACTGAACTTTGATGATTTTCAATTAGAAGACTTTGAAGCCGAAGATACGCTCCAACAAGAACCAGCCACTGCGGAACGTGACCTTAGCTTTTTCAAAAGCATTCCTGTCACAGTCACGCTGGAAGTTGCGAGTAAGGAGATCCCACTTGGGGACTTAATGAAAGCGGGTGAAGGCACGGTTATCGAGTTGGAAAAGCTCAATGGCGAGCCTTTAGACGTGAAAGTAAACGGTTCTCTTATGGGCCACGCTGAAGTTGTCGTTGTCAATGATAAGTATGGACTTCGTCTGATCGATGTACATGACTCTGCATTGAGTGGCGTTGGTCAATAATCTTAGGTAGGCATCACAATGAAAAATCTGAGCGCTTGGCACCGTTGGTTACCTCTTTTGGTATTGGTGTCACTTTTGTTTGCTTTCCCAACAATGGCGGCTGACAACGGCTTAACTATCTTGTCCGTTTCTGATGGCGACACACAACAAGAATACAGCGTTAAACTGCAAATTCTGTTGTTGATGACGGCGCTCAGTTTTCTTCCAGCATTTATTTTGATGGCGACGAGCTTTACTCGAATTGTCGTTGTCCTTGCGATTTTGCGCCAAGCTCTTGGTCTTCAACAAAGCCCACCTAACAGAGTGTTGGTCGGGATCGCTCTCGCATTGACGTTACTGATTATGCGCCCTGTCTGGAGCGATATTTATGAAAATGCGTTTCAGCCATACGACAACGGCGAAATCACGCTAATACAGGCTTTTTCTGTTGCAGAGAAACCAGTGAGAGAGTTCATGCTGGCACAGACGCACCAAAGCTCTCTTGAACAAATGTTACGTATTGCCAATGAGCCTCTCGACCAAAACGTTGAGGATATTTCATTTGCCGTTGTCTTGCCTGCATTTGTCATTAGTGAACTAAAAACCGCCTTCCAAATTGGTTTTATGCTTTTCATCCCGTTTTTGGTCATCGACTTGGTTGTCGCCAGTGTCCTGATGGCAATGGGTATGATGATGCTATCACCTTTAATTGTCTCACTTCCCTTTAAGTTGGTGGTATTTGTACTCGTGGATGGTTGGGCAATGACAGTTGGCACCTTATCTGCCAGCTTCGGTTAACTAGGAGCAGTTATGACCCCAGAACTAACCGTAACGTTATTTTCCGATGCAGTATGGCTGATCATTTTGATGGTTGCCGTATTGGTTGTTCCAGGCTTAATTGTCGGTTTGTGTATCGCCGTATTTCAGGCTGCCACACAAATCAACGAGCAAACACTCAGCTTTTTGCCACGTTTGCTCGTTACCTTATTAATGGTGATTTTTGCAGGTCACTGGATGCTACGTAAGATCATGGAACTGTTTGATTTCTTGTTCCACAACATACCAGGGATGATTGGCTAATGGCCATCACATTTGCAGAGCTCTCGGCGATACTCGGTCAACTCTGGTGGCCGTTTTTTCGTGTGGGAGCCGTATTTATTTCAATGCCTTTCTTTGGTGATGCAATTATTCCTGTTTGGGTTCGTACTTTACTGGCCCTCTCGATCGTTGTCATTACTGGACCGTTAATGCCACCCATGCCACAAGTCGAGTTATTCTCTATGACTTCCCTGTTCCTTGCTTTTGAGCAAGCTATTTGGGGAGTAATGTTTGGGTTAATTTTGCACATGCTCTTTAACGTTTTCACCATGCTTGGCCAGGTGATTTCTCTGCAAATGGGCTTAGGTATGGCGATGATGAATGATCCTATTAACGGGCTTTCTGTCGCCATTTTGGGACGCATATTTCTGATTTTCTCAACCTTGTTGTTCCTCGCGCTAGAAGGACACTTACTCGTCATAGATATCGTGATTCAAAGCTTTGTTGTTTGGCCGGTCGGATCTGGTATCACATCGCTTTCTCTGCAAGGTGTTGTCAATATTTTCGGTTGGATGTTTGCCTCTTCACTCGCTTTGGCTTTGCCCGCTATTGTTTCCATGCTTCTAGCCAACATCAGTTTTGGTGTAATGAACCGAGCCGCACCATCACTTAATGTCTATGCGTTAGGTTTTCCTATGACGATGCTGCTGGGTCTATTCAGCGTATTAATCTCAGTTTCTGGTGTTCCTGGTCGCTACACGGCGCTCGTTCACGACACCATTAGACACTTGAGTAACTTTATGTTGGGGGGAGCATGAGCGATCAATCTTCTCAAGACAAAACTGAAAAAGCCTCACCGCAGAAGGTAAAGAAAGCCCGCCAGGAAGGACAAATTCCTCGCGCGAAAGAGTTTACTACTGCGGTAATATTTCTAGCGGTGGCGCTCTACTTTTACTCTCAGCTTAATAGTATTTGGGAAAGCATGTCGGGGATCTTTCGCTACAACATGATGCTGACGCGAGCCGACCTAGAAAATCCTAAACAACTTGTCGAGCAATTGGGACAAAGTTTAGCGGTCATCATCGACATGCTATTACCATTGTTTACCGTCATTATTATCGTGACCTGTGGTAGTAGCCTTGTGCTAGGCGGCTGGATGTTCCGTCCCGCGAACGTGATGCCAAAGCTCAGCAAAATTAATCCTTTGAGCGGGATAAAGCGCATTTTTTCGACCCGCTCAGTGGTTGAGCTCTTAAAGTCAACGTTCAAAGTAGCCGTGATATTCGGCATCTTATATGGCTATTTAGACAACCACTTACAGCCATTACTTGGCATGCAAAATCTCCCGCTCAGCCAAGGTTTTTCTCTAGTAATGTCAATTCTGTTTGAAGGCTTACTCTTAATGGGCTTCGCCTTGTTGTTATTTGGGGTTATCGACATTCCTTATCAGCGTTGGGAACACCTAAAAGAACTCCGCATGACGAAACAAGAATTGAAAGAGGAATTTAAAAATAATGAAGGTCGTCCGGAAGTAAAGCAACGTATTCGTCAAATACAGCAACAGTTTGCGCGCCGTAAGATCGATAAAATGGTGCCGACGGCTGACGTGATCATCACAAACCCAACGCACTACGCAGTCGCACTGAAATACGAGCCTTCGCTTTCTGACGCGCCCTTTGTCGTCGCAAAAGGCGTAGACGAAACTGCTATGCACATTCAACGTATCGCCCGAGAAAACAAAGTGGAAATCATTAACTCCCCGCCACTTACCCGTTCGATTTATCACACGACGGCGATTGAACAAGCAATCCCAAGCCAACTGTACATCGCAGTGGCACATATTCTTACTTACGTTTTGCAATTGAAAGCCTTTCGTAAAGGTGAGGGAAAAGAGCCAATTCCTTTACCTCATTTTTCGATTCCAAAACATTTGCAGCACTGATTAACCCGCGTTTATCCAAGGACACGAAAGTATGCTTAACCGGTTAAAACAACTTCAAACATCAACCAAAGGCTACGTTGGCATTCCAATCGTCTTGCTAATGATATTAGCAATGGTGATTCTTCCTTTGCCTCCTCTGCTACTGGATGCGCTGTTTACCTTTAATATCGTCTTAGCAATCCTAGTATTGCTGGTCAGCACAACCGCAAAGCGACCATTAGATTTCTCTGTTTTTCCAACTATTTTGCTGGTCGCAACATTATTACGTCTCACATTGAACGTGGCTTCTACGCGAATTGTACTCCTAGAAGGACATAATGGTGGTGACGCAGCGGGTAAGGTCATTCAAGCATTCGGTGAAGTCGTCATTGGCGGTAACTACGTCGTTGGTATGGTGGTGTTCGTCATCTTGATGATCATCAACTTCGTCGTAATCACCAAAGGTGGTGAACGTATTTCTGAGGTTTCAGCCCGCTTTACGTTGGATGCTTTACCAGGCAAACAAATGGCAATTGATGCCGACTTAAACGCTGGCCTTATCGATCAGGAAACGGCTCGCTTACGCCGTAAAGAAGTCGCCAACGAAGCCGATTTTCATGGTTCGATGGATGGTGCATCAAAGTTTGTGCGTGGCGATGCCATCGCAGGTTTGTTGATTCTGTTTATCAATATCATTGGTGGTATCAGTATTGGTGTCTTCGAGCATGGACTCGCTGCGTCTGACGCCTTTAAAACTTATGCCCTACTCACAATCGGTGATGGTCTAGTTGCTCAAATTCCTTCACTACTATTGGCAACGGCTGCCGCGATTATCGTTACGCGAATTAATGATAGCGATAATGGCATGTCGGAAACCATGCAAAAGCAATTACTGGCAACTCCTGCAACGCTATTTACTGTCGCAGGTATTATGGCGGTAATCGGTATGGTACCGGGTATGCCACACCTAGCCTTTTTTGCGTTTGCTGGCGCATTAGCGTTCGCAGGGTGGCGTCAAACCAAGAAGCCAGTGCAAGACTCCCAGATTGAAGAGGTCGAAGCACTTTCACAAGCGATGCAAGACGATGATACACCGCTGACATGGGATGATATTCCTCACGTCCAAACATTATCACTTGCGCTTGGTTACCGACTCGTCCATCTAGTCAACAAAGAACAAGGGGCTCCTTTATCACAACGTATCCGCGGTGTGCGTCGAAACCTTTCTGAACAAGTTGGCTTTTTATTACCTGAAGTTCGTATTCGTGACAACCTGAGCCTCAAGCCAAACCAATACACAATTTCTCTAAATGGCGAAGTCATTGAGCAAGGCTTTATTGAACCAGAGCGTTTAATGGCGATAGCGGTTGGCGAAACTTACGGTGAGGTAGATGGCATTTTGGGTAGCGATCCTGCTTATCAGTTGCCAGCTGTGTGGATTGAGCATCAAGATAAAGCAAAAGCACTTAATATGGGTTACCAAGTTGTCGATGATGGCACTGTTATTGCCACTCATATTAGTAAAATCATGAAGACAAACCTTGCAGAGTTGTTTACGCACGACGATGTGGAAGCAATAACCCAGCGTTTGACACAACAAGCCCCGAAACTAGCAGAAGCATTAGCAGCAGCACTTAATCCAGCGCAGCAGCTGAAAGTATATCGTCAGCTTTTATTGGACCAAGTGCCACTAAAAGATATTCGCACGATTGCCAACACAATGTTGGAATCCGCGGAAAATACAAAGGACCCGATCCTACTTGCATCTGATGTACGCTGTGCACTAAAGCGTACGCTTGTTAACTTAATTGCAGGACAAAAGAACGAATTAAATGTCTACGCACTGTCTGATGAGTTAGAACAAATGCTACTAACTTCACTGCAACAAGCACAATCTTCTGGTACGGTAACACTAGATAGCTTCCCAATTGAGCCAAACATTCTTGGTCAGTTCCAACAAAACTTGCCATTGATCAGACAACAGCTTAAACAACAGGGGCTACCTCCGATCCTTCTCGTTATGCCACAGCTGCGCCCTCTTCTAGCGCGTTACGCTCGCACATTTACACAAGGGCTAGCAGTATTGTCTTACAACGAAATCCCAGAAAACAAACAAATCAATGTGGTAGGAAACCTTGGTTAATCTTATTTCAACACATGCGATGTACGAACATTTGGTTGGTCTCGCAGTACAACACATCGTCACGGATGACGATCAATTAGTCTTTGATGCTTTAAAACACAATGATGTCCAACACGCATGCCAAGCAATTAGGGAAGCTCAATCAGGGGAAGTAGAATTCCAACACCTGACGTTGAGATTTGGTATGCGTGGAGAACAAAGTGTCTATCAATTCAAACTCTCTGAACAAATGCAGTACTGCCTGGATTTGTTCAGTCTTTACCTTGCACTAAGACAAACACAATTTCAGTTAGAAGCCTTTCATCACGACTTGATTAGTAATGTTGTCGTGCCGATTCGCGTGGATGCATTACTGTGGGAGCCTGGGGTTTATTTTCTCGAACAGACGATTCAATTCCACTCTTCTGCTTTTCAACATGTGATTCCTTCTCTTCAAGCTGATGAAACGTTATGTGATCGTGATAAAGTCGCCACACTCACCAAAAAGTTAAAAGAGAATGCATATTCACTTTGGTTTGAAGTCGCGACATCGCAAGTGAACTTCGAGCGCGTCGCAGACTTTAGTCCCGATATGATCAAATTGTCAGTCACACTAGAGGATAAAGAAGAAAGACACGCTTTCCTACCTATTGCTAAGTTCTTAAGAAAGCATAAATATACTTGGGTTGCCGGACGTGTAGCGAGTCAAACGGAACTTAACCGTTATCGTTTATTGGGTGCCAGTTATTATTTTGGTTATTTCAGCGATATCCCAACCTCTCTCTCCTTTCAGTCTTTTGATGAGGAATAGTTGAAACTCAACCATTTATATTTAAAACAGCACGATTTATTCGTGCTGTTTTTTTATTTATAACGGATAACCACAAGATCATTGGGCAATAGTTTCTTTAACTTAACTAAAAAATTTAGGCTTATATGATGATTTCCCCGGTTTTCATGGAATACAAATCACTAAAAATCATCAATTTTTATCTTTTTTAGAAATTTTTTAATTTTCAAATTAATCATTAAAGCCGACCGACCGCCTCTAGTTAGTGACAAGGGAATATCCCGAGGCCTGAAAGATATAGTGACTAACTAAGGAGACTAAGATGGCTTTATCAATGCACACTAACTACGCTTCGCTTGTAACTCAAAACACAATGAACACAACAAGCGGACTTCTAAACACAGCAATGGAACGTCTAAGCACAGGCTACCGTGTGAACTCAGCTGCTGATGACGCTGCTGGTCTTCAAATTGCTAACCGTCTAGAAGCGCAAACACGCGGCATGTCAGTAGCAATGCGTAACGCACAAGACGGCATCTCTATGATGCAAACTGCTGAAGGTGCGATGGATGAAATGACAAACATCGTTTACCGTATGAACGACCTTGCTACACAATCGTTGAACGGTTCAAACAGTGCAACAGACCGTGCGTCTCTTAACAAAGAGTTCACACAGCTTACTGCAGAACTAAACAACATCGTAGACAACACTAAGTTCGGTGGTCAAAACCTTCTTAAAGGCGGCGGCTTCGGTGCAGGTGACGTAACATTCCAAATCGGTGCATCTTCTGCTGAAACATTGACTGTAAGCGCAAGCGCAGGTATCGGTGAAATCACTACTATCCTTGCTGATGCAGCAATTACAGATGGTATCGATGACGCGACTAAAGCAAAAGCAGCACTAGACAAAATCAGCGGCGCTGACGGTCTAGTAGAAAAAATTGGTAGCTCTCGTGCAGACTTCGGTGCGAACATCAACCGTCTTGAGCACACTATGGCTAACCTTGGTAACATGGTAGAAAACGTTACAGCATCTAAAGGTCGTATCATGGATACAGACTTTGCAGTAGAGTCTTCAAACATGACTAAGAACCAAATGTTGATGCAAGCAGGTACAACTGTTCTGTCTCAAACTAACCAGCTTCCAAGCATGGCAATGTCACTACTACGCTAATTACTTAGTTAATAGTGCGCTTAATTTAAATCGTCTTAATTATAAAGCCTTCCTATGGAAGGCTTTATTTTTATCTACGAATATAAATAGAGCTCGTATTATCTTTGTGAGGTTCAGGCACTCTGAATCCGAACTTCAACATAATATTGAATAAAACCTTATTAAACAGTTCTAATTCTATCGTCTCTAATTTACTTCCTATTTTACTATCTCTAAGTTCAGGAAAATTGAACTTAGCTTCCTTTAAGATACTAGCTATCTCATCAGAATTGATGCTCTGTTTACTTAATAGTTTTTTGTTAATGAACTCTTCATATGCACGAGCACATTTCATCAATCGTAACGCAAATTCATTCATAACTGACATTCTTTGAAACGTAAAAAATTTAATTTTTAGTGAGAACACTTGCACATCGCACTATCAAAATAATATCAGAACGCAATTAATGCACTCTGTAAGAATTATCTGAATCAAGCTGAAGTAAAGGCTGAATATAACGTCTAATTAAAACATCTCTCCTAATTAGAACCGTCAATACAATTAAATATTTTCTTTGTTTAGGTCGCCTTTTCTTATAAGGAAATTACTTTTTCCATGGAGGAAGGCGGAACAAACAAGGTGGAAACACCACTTCCTCCCAAGAAAACAAAATAGCTTTAAACCTTTGTTTTAATTGAATTTAATATACGGCACGCATCTTGCCACTGATAATTAAACTAAGGCGTAGCATTCAAAGTATTCAAGCCAATAAGAGATGAGAGGAGCACACCTCATGAGTTCTTTAGACCCAGTAAAAATGGCAACCCAATTCGCACAATTGGACACAAACCCATTCAAAAACCGTTACCAAGCGCAAGCTAATGTGTACCAGTCACAACTGTCAGCTTTTAATAAAGTTGAAAGCGCACTACGTGATTTTCGTACTGCAATGAAAGAGATGAATAACAGCACAAACAGCATCATCAAAAACAGTGCGACACTCTCTCAAGAAGGTAACTTTACTGCAAACGCGGATGCTAAAGCGCTAACGGGTAACTATCAGATTTTTGTAGAAAAAGTGGCAACGGCGCATCAAGTATCTACAGGAATGCCTGCAGACCTTGAGGCGACGACAGAAGTACCAACAACTGGATCTTTAGAATTCACCATCAACGGTGAAACAATGACTCTAGACTTGTCCTCCGTTGATGTTAATGGTGACGGCACTGCAACGATCAGTGATTTAGCCAGTGCGATTAACAATCACACGGATAACCCTGGCGTTAACGCCACTCTAGTTCGCTCGAATGGTCAAACACACTTTATGCTATCGAGCACTGAGACTGGTGTCGAAAATAAGATCAACGTATCTGCATCGGGTACTGGCCAAGCGTGGTTTGAAGACGCCTTCACCAACCTCAAGCAAATCAACGCTCCGCAAGATGCGGTTATGTGGCTAGGTGCAAAAGACTCAGGCCTGAAACTAACCAACGCAAGTAATACTTTTGAAGGTGTCATCGACGGTGTTGACATTACCGTATCTAAACCGCAAGCCGCGGGAGATTCGCCAATCGGTTTAAAAATTGGAGCTGATAGCGAAGGCACTAAAGAACAACTAGATAAGTTTGTGGAAACCTACAATGCCCTTGTTTCTACTATCGATCAGTACACCCAAATTGGCGGTGAAGATCAGAAACGCGGCGTGCTCGCTAGCGACTCGACATTGCGTTCTATTGAGAGTCAGTTAACGGGGTTAATCCGAGGTGAACACAATGGTATGCGCCTAAGCGAAATCGGCGTGAGCCTAGACCGCAACGGTAAAATGAAAGTTGATCAAGAAAAGTTCAAAGAAGCTCAACAAACAAACAGCGCAGGCTTAGAGGCGTTGTTTAATGGGGATGACGCTTTGCTAGATTCTCTTGACGCGATGGTAGAGCCTTTCTTGAAGTTCTCATCAGGCACCTTCAGCACGCGTAAAGACGCAATACAGTCAAGCTTAGACCGAATCAAAGATAAACAAACCAATTTAGAGCGTAAGTACGAAATGTCGTACAACCGCTATCTCAAACAATTCACTCAAATGAATTCAATTATGACCCAAATGAACCAAACCATGTCCATGTTTAATGCTCAAAAATAAGACATTTGGTTCCAAATTTAGGAGAAATATTCATGCTTATGGATTCTGGTTACGATTCGTACCAACAAGTCGATCTCGACGCTCAAGCGGCAGCAGCAAATCCACACCAATTGGTCATCATGTTAATCGATGGCCTACTCGATGAAGTTGAACGTATTCGCGGCCACCTAGCCGCAAATCGTTTGGCCGAGAAAGGGAATGGAATCAACAAATGCATGAACATCTTGATTGGACTAACAAGTGCTTTAGATGATGAAAACGGCGGTGAAATTGCGGAAAACCTACGCCAGCTGTATGACTTCTGCCAAGTCGAACTTTATTACGCTAGCGTGCAAAACGATGCAAATCGCTTGGTTAACGTTGAGCGTGTAATGGGTAACATTCGTGAAGGTTGGATGAATTTTGGACAACAAGCATAAAGTATCGCCAGAGCGATTCCGTCATTTATCTCAGCTCATCCAGTTCGCCGCAAAAACGGCCGATTGGCATGCGCTCAAGCGGTACGACTTGCAGTTGCGAGAGCTTTTGATCAGTCACAAGCCTTTTTTGAAAGATCCTAAGCTTGCACCTGAAATCCAGCGAGCGAAAACAGTGCACGCTAATGCCTTCGCAGTATTAGAGAAGTCGACCAACGAGTTGAAAAAAGAGATGAACATGGTCAATGACCATCAAGAACGCGCTATGGCCTATCAATTAGCAATGACCATGGAGCTAACTCAATGATCATAACTTCTTCAACTCAGCACTCGGGTAATTCGCCAGCTAACAATGAGGGTCACATCAAGCAAGCGAACTCGGTACACGGCTTTTCTCATGGTTTTAAATCAGGGAACAAGCAGAATGGTGAGCAAGACTTTAACTCTGCGTCAGCGGTACCGAGTTTTCACCTTACGGCCTCTACTTTGAACAGCGCAAACAAAGTACAAAGTCATGGTTTTGATACTGATGACCGCTCAGCTTCAGATCCGGATGCCAACTTGACCAGTACACTAGGGTTAACAGAATCGACTGATCTTGCAGCGCAAGCTCAAGCTTTAACCCAGGGTATGATTACCATGGCAGAGAAGCAGGCTGAGAAACTAGGAAAAGCGTCATCTTTAATGACTGCGAGCGAAGTTAAGTCTGTTACTCAAGATTCGTCTAACGCTATGTTAAACACATCATCAAAACAAGATGTGAAGCAAAGTCTGCCAACTTCATCGAGTTCGCGTTTGCCTATCTCCGGTGCTGAGTTTCAAACTCTTTTGAATCAACCTGTTCAAGGGCAACCAACCGCCTCTCTACTTCAAGCACAAGCTCCTACAACACAACCTGCACATTCACCGGTTGCGACGAGTCATGTTCAAGCTCAAGGCTCTGAGTGGGCAGCGGTGCGTGTTGATACCACTGCAGGAAAGTGGGGGGAGCAAATGATGCAAGTATTACATGATCGCGTGACGCTCCAAGCTCAACAAAATGTACAAGAAGCAAAAATCCGCCTAGACCCACCAGACTTAGGGAAATTGGATTTACTTGTACGTGTTGAAGGTGACCGATTGAGTGTCCACATCAACGCCAATGCCGCAGCAACACGAGAAGCTTTAATGCAAGTTTCGGAACGATTGCGTACTGAGTTACAAGAGCAAAACTTCGTTCATGTCGATGTCAATGTTGGCTCTGATCAAAACCAAGGTCGAAATGACCCACATGCAAACGAAGAAGACGCCAATATTTTCGCCGCACGAGAATCTGGTGCATTCCAAACCACGACAACAACTAACTATTCAGAACACTGGCTAAGCACTCAAGCTTAGTGAATCTTCGAGGAAAAAGGTTATGACCAAAC
This sequence comes from Vibrio sp. Vb1574, assembly GCF_033338675.1. Taxonomy (NCBI): domain Bacteria; kingdom Pseudomonadati; phylum Pseudomonadota; class Gammaproteobacteria; order Vibrionales; family Vibrionaceae; genus Vibrio; species Vibrio sp. Vb1574. Next base: position 205,684 of record NZ_JAWOTC010000004.1, on the reverse strand, counting down.
AACAAATGATCGCCCTGTTTATCGCCATGATCATCACCAGTGCCCTCGTTTCGGCCGTCACAATTATGGGCGGAATCTGGTACTTAAACAAACACGCTCAAGAGTCACCTGACTCTGGTTCACTGATCGAAGACTCTCCACTGTCTTTTTTGGTCACAGAACAACCGACAAGTAAAGGTCCTAGCTTCCATCCTTTGGACAAAGTCGTTTTGACCGTTAAAGGCAAGAAACAGACTCACTTTGTGATGCTAGAACTGGCAATTGAGACACGCCGTCCAGAGCGTATCAAAGAGATCGATGAATACATGCCTATGGTACAAAACTCTCTATTAAAACTGTTTAGCGACAAAACGTTTGATCAGTTACAGCAAGCGGGTGCCATCGATATTCTGCAAGACGAAGTGAAGCAAACGCTTCTACTCGCTTTTGCTAAAACAGACATCGTCCGAGAAATCGACGATGTTTTGTTGACTAAATATGTTGTGCAATAACGGAGCACAACCATGTTAGACATGAATGTACAAGACACTTACACCACAGAAGAGGAAGTGACAACACCGTCACGACCAATTGATGAAAACGCATTGCTACAACGTCATCAGGTCATGGTAAAACGCGTAGTTAACCAGCTGCGCGTTCATGCCACTTCTCACTGTAGTATTGAAGATATGCAGCAGATAGGCCTTATCGCTCTAGTCGAGGCTGGACGCCGATATGGCGATGTTGACGATCCTCACTTTCCTGCTTTCGCCGTTTGTCGAGTTCGGGGAGCTATTTTAGACGAATTACGCCGACTAGATTGGCGTTCACGTAAGACTCGTCAACAAGCCCACGAGCTCAACGACGTGACTCGAGATCTCACTCGAACGTTAGGTCGAATGCCAACGGATGCCGAAATCATCCAGGCTTTAGGGACGAATGAGCAAGATTATTACAACCGCCAAAATGCCGCTCTCGCAGGCGAGATGCAAAGCCTTGACCAACTGATGGAGAGCAGCGGTGATAGCTACATTGGCGGGCAATACGATGGCATGGAACATGAACATATTCGTCGTAGTTTAGACAGTGCTTTGGGTAAATTACCTAAGCGCGATCAACTGCTCCTGACTCTGTTCTATCAACATGAACTCAACTTACACGAAATAGCTCTGGTATTGGATCTGACACCACCTCGTATATGTCAGCTTCACAAACAAGCGCTGAAACAACTCAACCAATTAATGTCCTCTTAGGAGTCACAAGATGCAAAAGTTTTTTGGAGTGCTCACTATCCTGGTGTGCGTCTTCGGTGGATATATGTGGGCCGGTGGTAGCTTAGGTGCTATCTGGCAGCCAGCCGAATTCCTTATCATTATTGGCGCCGCTGCTGGTTCTTTGATCATCGGTAATCCGCCTCATGTACTGAAAGAAATGCGTCGCCAAGTGCCAGCGACCATTAAAGGTCCAACAGAAGAGCATGAGTACTACATGGAATTAATGGCACTACTCAACAACTTGCTAGAGACAGCGAGAAACCGCGGATACAAGTTTCTGGATTCTCATATTGAGGCTCCGGAGCAAAGCTCTATGTTCCTCGCTTACCCGACGATCGCAGAAGATCATCGCCTAATTTCTTTCATTACTGACAATTTACGTTTAATGGCAATGGGACAGATGTCGCCTCATGAATTAGAGGGACTGCTAGAGCAAGAAATCGAAGCAATACAGAACGAAATGCTTTTACCTTCACGCTCACTACAGCGTACAGCAGAAGCACTACCTGGCTTCGGTATTCTTGCAGCAGTTGGTGGCATCATTATCACCATGCAAGCTATTGATGGCTCAATCGCTATGATTGGTTATCACGTTGCGGCAGCTCTCGTTGGTACATTCATTGGTATTTTCGGTTGTTACTGTGGCTTAGATCCACTAAGTAACGCCATGGCTCAGCGAGTAAAACGTAATATGACTGCTTTTGAGTGCGTTCGTGCAACCTTGGTTGCCTACGTAGCGAAAAAGCCGACATTGCTCGCCATTGACGCTGGTCGTAAACATATTCAGCTAGACATCAAACCAACATTCAACCAAATGGAGAAGTGGTTAGCTGAACAGGAGGGATAATGCAAAAACAAGAGCATGTAGTGTTCAAACGTGCCAAAGTATACAGCCATGATGAGTCTTCTCATGGCGGCGCGTGGAAAGTCGCGTTTGCTGACTTCATGATCGCCCTAATGGCGCTGTTTCTTGTACTTTGGGTTATGCAGGTGGTAGACAAAGAAGAGCGTAAAGCGATTGTTGCCCACTTGCATAGTTCAAGCGTATTCGACAAGAGTTACGGCAACCCATTTGATACGTCACAAAGTATTTCTCCTATCGACTTGGCACAGGACTCTTCTGTGCCAAGTAAACACAACTCCAACCATGTAGTAAGCTCTTACTTTAAAGGTGATGGGGATGGACCAGAAATTGATTCTTTGATTCCTGGTAACTTCGATACTCAAGAGCAACTTGCCGCACTAGCGAAAGTAATTGAGCAAATGACTGCCCAAATTAATGCGCAGGGAAATGTAAACGTCACGGTGACACCACAAGGTTTGCGTATCGTCCTTCAAGATGATTACAAACAGCATATGTTCAGCCGTGGTGGTGCAGAACTTACTCCTTTTTTTGAAGATTTACTGCTCGCACTAGCACCTGTATTTCATCGTGTTAACAACCCTCTGATCATCAGCGGACACACAGATGCAATTCCATTTAAAAAGCGTTTTGGTCGTCAATCTAACTGGGCGTTATCAGCCTCTCGAGCAGACGTAGCAAGAAATACGTTAGTTGAAGGCGGTATGCCGGATGATAGAGTAATGCAGGTAACGGGTATGTCAGATAGAGCGCTGCTTAATCCTGATGAGCCAGATTCTAGCGAAAACCGTCGTATTGAGCTGTTTGTTTTAACGACTCCTGCCGCTAAAGTGCTTGAGACCCTTTTTGGCAACCACCAAGAAAGCGAACTGCAAAAAGCGAAAGATAAGGCTGAATTCAACCAACCAGTCATTCGTCAAGAAGTCATCAATTACTCCGGCGATACCGCCACCAGCGAAGTAAAAATTCAAGAATTATAATCTTAAAAGGTCACCACTCTGATGGTGACCTCTCTAACCAAAGCCTCTGTTACTGTGACTTTTTAGTTGAGTTCTATATGCACATAACATCATCCGAAAAAAGAAAAAGCGACTTACTAAAGAAAGCCTTTTTATGGCTCATTGTCTTCGATTACCTTTTATTGGCGTTTTTCTTAACTCAGCTATCAAGTATGACACTAAACAGCGGAACCATGATCAGCTTGTTACTTGTTGTTTATAACGTCTTACTTGTTTCGCTATGTTTTCAACGAACCAACAAGCAGGACTCTTACATTATCTACCCTGTTTTGTCCGCAACGTTATTAGCATTTGTCTGCTTTCTTTACTTCTTTTTTTTAATTTAGCTCCCCGACTCGACCATTGATTTTATTTTTACTGCTTTTTCGAAGTGGTCGAGCTGATGAGTCTGAATCCACCACGTAGCCGCTTCCATCAACAGCTCTGGGTCGTCATTTTTATTAGCGAAAAACGCATAAAATGAGAGACCAACCAATTCACCTTTACTCGCGATCTTTTTGTCACAGACCTCTATAATTTTGTCTCTCAGCGAAGCTCTCATTTCTAATCCCTTAACCTAGTACATACTCACTAACCATACGGTTGAAAGAAATCAAATCAAACGAGCCTTTAATTTCAAAACGCACTCTTCCCACCTCACTCATGAAGAACTCGATTTCACAATCCAAATCAAAAGTACCAGAGGTCTCGATAGAAAATGCATTGATCTTACTGTAAGGCAAAGAAGTGTAATCCACTTTTGAGCCGGTAATCCCTTGCACATTTGCCGCTATCACTCGCTTGTTCGTAAACACCACTTGGTCACGAACTGTTTTAAAAGCAGCGAAAATAGTCTCACCATCAATCAAGAACTTAAGGAAGTCTTCTCTGGCATTAGAAACGTCAATCGGCTTAAGCTTAAATACAGAGGAATTGTCGAAATCAATCATAATTAATCCTTTGAGTGGGCGTTAGAACGAATTATCAACGTATCAGATAGCACCACTTTTGCCTACTCGCAACGCACGTTTCTGCTTGATTCGCCCAACAACGAAGCGTCACTCACTTCCACCCTTGCATCCATTGCTCAGAGTCTTTTAGGTCTTGCCAGTTCATCTCTCGGTCGCGTTTACTCATGACTGCCTCGATGACACATCTCACAACGTTACCATCTTCATCTAGTTCCATTTCCGTCACGACAAAATGCTTCTCTTTGTTTTTAGGTGAAATTGCCGTCCATTTACTGTGCAATAGTTTCTTAGGGTGGATTCTGTTCATCGCATTGTACCAATTTAACTACCATGTTGATGTATACGACTGAATACCAAGAGAGAATCAGATTTTGTTTTTGCAAACCGACAAAAGATAAAACCGCAAAAGAGATCACTCCCTTTCGCGGCTCTAACTACAATCCGACTAGGTCTTCTGACCATTCAGTCGAGGGTTTAAGTACTGACTTTGTAGCAACTGTAACCCTTTACCGACCAGAACAATCACTACCGCGCCAATCAGGACAGGCGTGAAGAGAAAACTCCATCCCTGCCCAGACGCCATGATCAAAATTGGATTTGCCCCCGCAGGTGGATGAGTGGTCTTCGTAATCAGCATCGCAGACACACCTAGCCCCGTCGCAATCGCGAGCGTGACCGGCGTGACGTCAACATACTGGCTAAACGCAATACCGATAGATGCCGTAATAAAGTGACCAATGATCACGTTTTTTGGTTGAGCGAGAGGGCTGCTAGGCACCCCAAACACCAGTACTGCGGTAGCACCAAATGGTGCCATCAGGAGTACAACCTCCGTCAGTGATACCTCAGCGTAGGACAATACGCCAATAGCCAACGTAGCGCCAAGCCCGGCAACCAACGATAAAATTAAATTATTCATAAACACCTCAAAGTAGACCGAATTGTCTACAAAATAAAATAGACAAATCTGTCTACCTTTGTCAATATGTGTTTATGGAACTTTTTGAGGACGTAGTTATGAACAAAAAGAAACAGTTATTGATCGACACAGCTTTGTCACTGTTTTATAAACAAGGCATCAACTCTATTGGCATCAATGAAGTCCTCAATGTTTCCGGCGTGGCTAAACGCACGCTATATAACCATTTTGAGAGCAAAGAAGCGCTTATCATCGCCGCATTAGAACAACGCCACCAAGTATTTATGGAATGGTTGGAGGAAAAGCTTTCTTCAGCACAAACGTGCGCGGAGGTGATCGATCAGTTATTTACAGCACTCAACGGCTGGTTTCATGGCTCTGAAGAAAAGTTGGGCGAGTTTCGCGGTTGCTTTTTCATCAATACGTCCGCGGAATTCAGTGACGACAGTGGCGAGATCGCAACGTATTGCCGCTACCATAAGCAGCAAGTCAGAGAGCTAATTCAACACTATCTCAAATCAGACAACGCTGCATTACTCGATGCCATTTGCATCATGAAAGAGGGCGCGATCACTACCGCTTACATGACGAAAGAGTACGACAACGTCACGAAGAAATGCGTGACCATTTTGCACAAGCTTTAATGCGTTCAGGTATAGTCATTTGCGGATTAAGTATTCAAACCAAAGGCACCAATCGGTGCCTTTTGTTTTAGTTAGTCAGTGTACTTACAGCTCGTGCTCAGTACGTGCGATGATGTCGTCTTGCGCGTCAGGTGATAGTGCGGTGAAGAAGGCTGAGTAGCCTGCGACTCGCACGACAAGATCACGATATTGTTCAGGGTTCTTCTTCGCAGCTAGCAAGGTCTCGCGAGAGACGATGTTGTACTGCACGTGCCAACCTTTGTGGTGGTTGAAGAAGGTGCGAATCAACATAGATAGCTTGAGCTTATCCCCTTCAGACTCAACTGCCGCAGGGCTTAACTTCTGGTTAAGCAGCACGCCACCAAGGATCTTATTCGCTTGGATCTTACCGACCGAGTTGTACACCGCCGTTGGACCTAAACGGTCTGAGCCAGATGACGGGCTTGCACCTTCTGCCAATGGCGTTTTCGCTTTACGACCGTCCGGCGTTGCCATGGTTGAAGCACCGAATGGGACGTTTGCCGAGATACTTGATGTACCTGCGTAGTAACCGCCGCCAATTGGACCACGCCCATGACGCGTATTAACGAACTGTTCTAGCTCATCAATGTACACTTGGTAAGCGTCTGCCAGTAGTTGGTCTACTGCGTCATCATCGTTACCGTATTTTGGTGCAAAGTTGATAAGACGTTGGCGAAGCTGTTCGTTCTCCATGCCGTCGAAATCTTCAGCCAATGCTTTTGCTAGCTGTTGTTGTGAGATAAGGGGCTGGGTGATTTGCGCATCATCGAAAACAAGGTGCTTGATGGCGGCTAGGCTGTTGCCCAAGTTTGCGATACCGACTTGCAAGCCAGATACCCAGTCGTATTTCGCACCGCCTTCTTTCACAGTTTTACCACGAGCCAAACAGTCATCCACCAGAGTTGAACAGAAGATGTCTTGTGCTTGCTGTTCAAGTACGCTGTCGACTACCGTATCAATCTCAATCGATTTACGGGTGTAGTAGCGGATTTGCTCTGCCCAAGAAGCTGTCACTTGCTCAAAGTTCTCAAAGTTGCCTTTTGCTAATGACTTATCGTGCGGCAAGAAAGCTTTACCCGTTGTTGCATCCACACCTTCGTTCAATGAGGCAAGCAAGATACGAGCGAAGTTAATGAAGCTCATGCCCGTACAACGGTAACCCCATTTGCCCGGAACCGCCGTCTCGATACAGCCGATAGATGCGTAGTTGTAAGCGTCTTCTTTCTCTACGCCAAGCTTGATGAATTCAGGGATGACAATCTCATCGTTGTTGAACGCAGGCATACCGAAGCCGCACTTAATCACCTCGATACAGCCCATCAGGAATTCTTGGTTCAAACCCTCATGGTAACGCACACTCAAGTTAGGTTGCGTCGAACGCAACTGACCACAAGATTCGAGAATCGCCCAAGAAAGTGGATTCACTGCGTCTTCAGGCTCACCCTTGTCATTCAACTTCTGACCGCCGATACACACGTTTTGATACAACGGAGAACCTGCGGAGGCTTTTGAGTGCGCGCCAGAGCGAATCTTGTTTACTTCAAGCAGCTTCAACCAGCAGCTTTGTAATAGCTCTAGTGCAAAGTCTTTTTCAATCGCGCCGTTTTCGATATCGCGAACATAAAATTCGTTTAGGAATTGGTCCATACGACCGAAAGAAACCGAGTGACCATTCGATTCGATTTGTAGCATCAACTGAACGAAATAGCTCAACTGCAGTGCTTGCCAGAAGTTTTCTGGTGCGTGGCTCGCGACATGACGACAGTTTGCCGCAATGCTTTCTAACTCAGCTTTGCGCAGCGGGCGTGTCTCTTCTAGCGCCATTTTTGACGCCAATTCAGCGTAGCTCACTATGTGATCTTGAATCGCAAGCAGTACGATTTCGACCGATTTGTAGAACTGCTCTTTCTTCAAGCCTTCAAAGGTCGAAACATCATTGTTAGCACGGTGCTGACGAACATCCTCTAACAAACCGTTCATGCCTAGCTTCAAGATTTTCTCGTTGTCCACCGCAAGGTGCGCGTCACCCGAAGTCATGTTGCCTTCGGCTTTAATGATGGTGCTGGCTAAGATTTCTTGCTGCTCATCAGTGAACAAGCCATAACAACGGTCTTGAACGGTTTTACCGCGCCAGTACGGCGTGATACTGTGGATGCTTTGTTTATCTTCTTCGGTGACAGCAAAGCCAGCACCTGGTCGGTCGGCTAGCTCATCAATTTCCGCTTCAATCCAACGTACAGTGTATTCTGGGAACATAGGCGCAGCGCGCACTTTGCTCGCTTGGTTACCGACGATCAATTCATCGTGTTTAATCCAAATCGTACGAGTGCGTAAGTGCTCTTGCAGTGCTAGCGCACGTTGGACAATCACAGGTTTGTCTTCGTTTGCTTGATAAGCACGAGTGTATGCCTCTGCACGCTCGGTACAGACAGGTGGCGTTACGATATTTACCAGTGCCGATTTGTGCGCTTTGATACGCTCAGGAAGGTAATTCAGGTCCATAGTTAACCTCTTACAATCACGTTAAGTTGGGTGTTTTCGCTTGCGTATTGCATGGCGCTTTCTAGCAGTTCTGGTTTGTTTAATGGCTTGTCAGAACACTCGTAAGGCATATCGAGCAAGCGGTATTTATTGATGCCGAGCGTGTGGTACGGCAGCAAGTGAAGTTCTTGGCAGCTTTCTAGTGAAGCCGCAAAATCGATGATGTCTTTCAACTCTTCGATGGTGTCATTGAACCCCGGCACCACTGGAACGCGAATCACAATGCGTTTCGCGATAGGTGCCAGTTTTCGGAAATTGTCTTTGATGCGTTTTAGTGAACCTTTCGCCCAGCTAAGAAACTTTTCTTCATCGGTGTGTTTTAAATCCGCCAACCAACAATCGATATGCGGCGCGGCTTTTTCGACGTTCTTCCACGGCACATGCATGCACGATTCAATCGCAGTCGAGACTTGGTTGTCATGCAGACGCTGTGCGAGTTCTGCCACCAAATCCGCTTGCATGAGTGGCTCACCACCGGAGAATGTCACGCCACCTTGGCTTTGGTCATAGAAAGGTTTGTCTTTCATTAAGGTGTCGAACAACATGTCTGATTTCGCCTCTTCACCGCAGACAGTCAGTGCTTGCGTAGGACAGACGTCTCGCAGCGCGATCAGTTGGTCTTCTTTGATGGCTTTGCGATTGATGATGATCTGGTTGTCGATACGTTGAATACCATCACCCATCATTTCACTACCCGCTGTAGATTGAGTTGTGGCTTGATAAGCAGAAACGCACAGCTGGCAACCTTCCATACAACTTCGCTGATCAAATAAGAGTGAATGCTTTTCGCTGCGGCTTTCTGGGTTTTGACACCAAGGGCAAGACAAGCTGCATCCTTTAAGAAAAAGAATGGAACGAATGCCATCGCCATCATGGGTAGAGAATCGTTGGATATTGAAATACATCTCTGCTTGCCTCTTGGTTTGTGCTACTGCTGTGTACCTAATTCGTTTCTTTTGCTCGTTGAGTCTTATGAACAGCTTTTGTGTTTTCTAACTGAAAGCTTCATTTGAGCGTTTACAAGTTTCACTTGACTTTCATTTAATGAAATTATTATGGTTTCAAATGAAATTTCAATTGATCAAAATCAAGATCTCGTTCGATTGTCAGATCTATAGTGATCCCATCATCAAAACGAAGATTTTGTTTAAGGTAGAAACCATGATTGAACTTTATTTAGATACTGCTGATGTGGCAGAAGTAAAACGCTTTAACCAGTGCCTACCGCTAAAAGGCGTGACGACAAACCCAAGCATTTTGGCGAAGTCAAAGCAGGGACTGAATGAAACCCTCGCAGGTATGCAAGAAGCACTTGACGGGACACCTCGCTTTCATGCTCAAGTCGTGAGTTCAACCGTCGAAGGCATGCTGGCAGAAGCGCGCCAACTTTATGAATTGCCTTACGATATGGTGGTAAAAGTGCCAGCAACAGAAACGGGCTTAGCAGCAATTAAGCTAATGAAAGAAGAGGGAATTCAGGTTCTTGCTACCGCTATCTATTCAGCTCAACAAGGCTTCCTTGCAGCACTGTGCGGTGCAGACTACCTAGCACCTTACGTAAACCGCATTGATGCGATGAACGGCAACGGTGTTGAAGTGGTCGCGGATCTTCAATTGTTGCTCGATCAAAACCAACTACCAGCGAAGATTTTGGCAGCCAGTTTCAAAAACACTCAACAAGCGATGGAGGTGATGAAACTAGGCATCGAAGCCATTACATTGCCAACCGATGTGGCGGCACAAATGTTCGCTCACCCAGCAGTAAAACCGGCGGTTGAACAGTTCGATAAAGACTGGAAAGAGACGTTCGGCGATAAACTTTCATTTGAAAGCTAATTAAAAGTAGCAGCTAGATGTCTTAGTTAGGGTCTATTGAACTTTCATGGTTAAATTTTGTTCGAGATAAAAGCGTTTTAATCGCGGCGAGAGGTTTGCCGCCTAGTCATTCTAAGCAATTACCTCTCAACAAAGAGTAAAACGCTTTTAGCCGAACCCTTCGGGCAGCGTTTGTGGTTCATTTCTACTTCATTACCGGCTTATCAGTTACACCAACTACATTTCAAATGTCTCTGCCTCATATAAATTACCCACAAACAGCTGCAAAAATCAGCTTGAAAGCTCAATAGACCCTATTAATAAAGGGAATCTTAACTCACCCTGTGCGCCGGTGAGTTTGAGATTCCCTTTTGTATTTCATATAAAGAGGTGAGGTTTACAGCAGTTCTCTATTGGTAAGTGACCAAAGGTACACACGCTTGAGTAAACTGATTTTGAGCCTCTTACGAATACCTCGTTTGGAATTGCGGAGTCGGTTTGGTAGCGCAATGGCTTTCATCTCGGCTTTCATTTCTTTTCCATCCACCAACACAGTAGACCTCCGATGCAATAAGCCAGCAGATCTTTCCAATCAAATGTGGCGCCCAAAATTACAGCCAGAGGCGATGAAGATTCGATACCAAGCCAAACTACAACCTGTAACAGTTGCCCTAACTCAACAGCAAACGCAATCAACACCACCAATGAAACCAGCCAGTTAACGGGCATGGAGAACAAGCTTGCAAGAAAGTAGTAGAGCCAAACCACAACCAGAACATCACCAAATGTCGGGCGAATAAAGCTGTCTCGAACATAGAGCGCAATAACAACCAATGTGATAAAACACACCAAGCTTTTCAGTCCATTTTTTGCAGAAAATTGCAGGCGGATAGCAGACGTCTCTTCCACCATATAGCTTGGCTGCCCAGTGAGAACTGCTCGCTTAAACGTCTTCATGATTCGCCTTTGCACTTTCTTCTGCTTTCTTATTTCGTGCGTACCAGTCGATGTTGCGTGTAATAACCATAGTGAAACTCAAAATCGCGAAACACAGCAATGTCCCCATAACCAATGCGTAGCTTTCTGCTTGTAGCAAGCCAAACAGTAATCCGTAGAGAGTGAGCAAACACGCTCCGAAGATCGCGCCGTGTTTGGTGTTGCTCAACATACCGCTCACGTAAACACTTAAAAGCCCCGTCGATGCGACTGCTGACACCACATATGCCCAGTTAAAGCCGAGGTGTTCACTCATCGAAATCAGCAACAGATAGAAAAGTGCTAAAGCCAGACCAATAAAGCCGTATTGCACTGGGTGAACCGGACGCGCTTGGAACAGCTCCAGTAAGAAGAAACTCGCAAACACTAATGTGATAACCAATAGTGAATAGTTCACAGCTCGGTGGGATTTCAAGTAGTGGTCCACGGGATCAATCAAATCTACGCCCATTTGTCGCTGTTCAAGCTCGTGACACGCATGATTCGATGACAAACAGCTTTGGAACAGCTGCGCGATATTGGTAGAGAAGTTGTTGCTCGCCCATTGTGCGTTAAATCCATCTTCAGATACCTCTGACGACACTGGTAAGTAATCACCGATAAAGCTTGGATGCGCCCATGCTGAAGAGAGCTCAACTGTTGTTTGACTACCAATTGGTGTGACTTGAAGCTGTCCCATCCCTTGTAGCAAGAAGTTAAGATCGAATGCCAAAGGTTGCTCTATGTTCAGGTCAGCGAGAGTCAGAGCACTATGGAAGCCTTGTGGTAACTGATTTAACCCCGTTCCCGGTGCGACTTCGATGTCAGCACTCGCCATGGTCATGTCATCCAAACGAATCAATCCACGGCTGTCTTCAATGCCAACCACTAGGCTCATGTTTTCAATATCAAGCCCCTGCAACGCCGCGAGATCGTCTGCATCAAAAGTGCCTTTCAGTGCCACTTGTGCTTTGTATAAACGCGCACGGTAAATACCTCGGTATTTTTCAAAACTGTCCAGATTCGCGCTCATATCAAAAGTGCTAGGTAGGAGGAATTTACGACGCTCTTTAATCTGTACTTTGTCATCTCGGTAACTGGTTTCGGTGTAGTTAACCATGATGAATGGACCAATGATGCGCTGTTCGCCGCTGCTGCTGCGTGCGATGTCGTTTCTGACTTCATCTTGGCGATATGAGCGTTCTGAGATCAGCTCTGTGACCATTGAAAGCGGGATTTGCAGTAAGACAAACAAAAACAGCACGAAGGCGAACTTCGTGCCGAGTTGGTTATTGAGGATCTTTTTCATGTTTCATTCTCCATTTGCTGATGGGAGTAATCTAAATCAGCAATTTGGAGAACGAATGGAGCTAATGTGGAGTTTCTATGGAGTTGGTAAAATCAGGGTCACTTTCACGCCAGAATCGACGTTTTCAACTTGTAACTGACCTTTGTGCAGCTTGATCACTTGCTCAACAAAATTCAGCCCGAGCCCAGTGCTCTTAACGCCATTTTCCCGAGCTAGGGAGTAGAAGCGTTCCGTCAAACGCGACATCGCGTAGTCGGGAATGTGAGGACCTGAATTGAAAATCGACAGGCACACTTTCTCTTTCGCGACCTCAGCTTTCCATTCAATGCATCCCTCAGAGTGGACAAAATCCAGCGCATTGTCCATCAGGTTAAAAACGGCTTGTTTCAGTAAGAAGGCATCACCAAGCACGGCTTGGTGGTCATCAATTTGGATGTTGGCAATCACCGACTTTGCACTCAAACGCGCATCCGCCGATTCAACCACTTCATTGACCATTTGTTTTAGCGAGATAGCTTCGACTTGTTCTAGTTCAGGGCGCTTTTCAAGACGAGCCAGTTCTAGCAGCTTATCAATCAATGACTGCATGCGATCGCTTTCTCGCTCAATGTTGCCAGCAAAGCGTGTGACCTTTTCTTCAGGCAATGGCATTTGCAATATTTCACTCGCGCCTTTAATCGCTGATAACGGACTTTTCAGCTCATGAGTCAGCGTCTGTACGTACTCTTCCACATATTGTTTGCCATCGAGCTGATTGCGCATTTTCTCTAATGCGTCGCTTAGCGTGCCGTACTCGTAAAAGATACGAAATGTTGGCTTAGAGACCTTTTCACCCTCACCCATTTTGGTCGCGTAGTCTTCTAGCTTGTTCAGTGCCGAGTGAATTCGCCAAGCAAACAATGCCCCTGCCAATAGCACTAAACCACTCATCCACACCATCCAAAACAGCACATTGCGTTTAGAAAGATCGATGAAGGGTTGTACTGAGCGATTGGATTTTGCCACCGTCACGCTGCCAATGATTTCGCCTTTGTGATAAATGGGTGCAGCAACGTGCATAACGGTTGAGAGCGGATCTTTCGGGTCTTCGATGGTACTGCGCGCGCCGTATTGACCACGCAACGTGAGATACACATCGTTCCATTGCGAGTAGTCTTTGCCTACGTCTTGCTGCCAAGAATCCGCAATCACAATGCCTTGTTTATCTGTGATGTAAATTCGATGGTTGATCGCTTTTTTGCCAATTTCCCAAATGCGCGCTTGGGGTTCTCGCTGCCCATAAGCCGCTAGTAGTTTGGAGAAGCGACTCTCAGACAACTTTCCGTTCGCAACATCTTCTTCTGCCAATACCGCAAACAAGTTCGCCATATCCACCAGCGTCTCTTCGGTGGTTTGGCGCACGGTTGGCTTAAGTTCTTGGACAACGGTTTTGCTCACCATGTAAGCCGTCATCCCGACTAAGATGAAGTAGAGAAAAAACAGTCTGAGTCCAAGTGGGATCTTCGGCCAGCGATTCATCATTCACCTTTAATGCAGTAAAAGTAACCAAAGCCACGCTTGGTACAGATGCGTTCAGACATCTCAAACGGCTTCAACTTATGGCGAATGGCTTTGATGTGGGTATCGATATTGCGCTCGTATGCAGCCTCTGGCGCCATGTCTGCCGCGACCATGAGCTGCTCTCGGCTCAATACATTGGAAGAGACGGAAATCAGCTTATCGAGGATCTTAAATTCCACCGCAGTTAACCCAAGCATTTGTCCACCGACACCGTAGTCGAAGTTCTGCGCAACCAAATCTTGACTAAATTGAGGTTGTTCTGGAACAGCTACAGGCTCTGGTTTGTGCTCCATCATTGGCGCTTTAGCTTTGATTCGAAGTTTAATGCGAGCCAACATTTCGCGCGGGCTAAATGGCTTAGTCACGTAATCATCCGCGCCAATCTCCAAGCCCACGACGCGGTCAATTTCATCGCTTCTTGCGGTGAGAAAGATAATGGGGATATCAGAAAACTCACGGATGGTTTTGCACAATTCAAAACCATTGCCATCCGGTAAGCCTACGTCTAAGACAAGTAACGCTGCGGAGTTGTGCTGTAAAAAAGCTAAGCCCTCTCCTGCTGTTGCAAACCACTCTGCGTGGTAGCCATCCATCTCTAATACATGAATCAGGTTCTCTGCGATAGCAGATTCATCCTCGATAACAAGGACGGTGGGTTGTTCGCTCAATGTCTTAGCCTCATTGACGGTGTTTATCTTTATGTTGGTATTATCACTTAATTTGGGGCCAAGGCTAGTGGATTGATGCAGCAAAGGCGCAGTTCGTGGATAATACTAATCAAACACACTTCTATTCAGCATAATAAATTTATCACTTAGATTAATGAGTCACCACAATTGTGAATACAATGATTTCAACCATTGATATGAACAGTGTTCATTTTAAACTCAAGTTATCAATTCGATTTTATTTAAAGGACAGTCACTGATGAAAAGAGCGCTAATCCCCCTGGCTTTACTGACTTTGCTCTCAGGTTGCGCCAGCATGTCTCCGGATGAGTGCAAAACGGCAAACTGGTACAACGTAGGTTATCAAGATGGCCGAGATGGCAACGATCCAAACATTATCAATAGCTATACCGAAGACTGTGGTGAAGCGGGTGTGACACCCGACCGAGCGAAATGGAAAGAAGGCTTTGATAAAGGCACTATCCAATATTGCTCACCAGACAATGGGTACACTGTCGGTATCGAAGGCAAAGAATATTACGGTGTATGCAGCAGCAAAGAGTTTATTGAGAACTACCAGTTGGGTCATCAAGAATATCAACGCCAGCAACGCATCCAACAAATCGATACTGAAATCTCGGTCATCGATAATCAGCTTGATGGCAATCCAGACAAAGACAATGCCAAGAGACTGAAAGAGAAGAGAAAGCGATTGGCTGACGAGCGTTCAAGCCTCCTATCGCCAACCATCAACTTGAATCTGAATTTCTAAATCGATTGGATTTGGCTTCTAAAAATTCATGGCCCTAGCTCAGTTCTAGGGTCATAAATTGACTGTTCGGATCGAGTTCGTAATCCCCGAACGGCTCGCAGTACACAAAGCCATGCTTTTCATACAACAGGCGCGCTGGTTTAAAAAACTCCATCGAGCCCGTTTCTAAACTCAAGCGCTGCAAACCTTTTTGCTTCGCTTGCTCAATCACATGAATCAATAATTGAGATGCCACACCTTGGTTTCTTGCCGTAGGCGTGGTGCGCATGGATTTCAGCTCCGCGTGTTGGTCATCCAACTCTTTAATCGCCGCACACCCAAGCAGTTGCTCACCTTTCCATCCGGTCCAAAATGTCACTTCTGGCGCTTTGAGCTTATCTAAATCTAACGCATGCACGCTTTCTGGTGGTGACGTGGCGTACATGTCCTGTAAATGTCCTTCCAACAGCGCTATCACTTGCGGCCGTTCTAAATTGTCGATTTCAATCCTCATCTTTCCATCCTTGGTTTTTCCTAGCTAAAGCGGCTGTCTCATAATGTGCTGCGGTCCAACGGGGCCGCCGTGGTAAAGCTCATTGGTATCTTCAAACCCTGATTTTAAATAGCACTGATAAGCGGGTATGTTGCGGCAATTCACGGTGAGATAAAGCGCATCAAACTCGGGATAATGGCGTTTGGCGAAATCGGCAAACTGTTGAATGGCTTGCTTGGCGATGCCTTTGCCTTGATAACGGTGATCCACCAGCAAAGCACGCACGCCTAAACTGTTTTTCGGGCAAAAATCGTATTTCTCGCTGTAAGCTGCATCAAATAGAAAAAAGCCAACCACGTCATCGTCTGCCAAAATCAGATGCGGAAGTTCTGTAGGTTCAAGACATGTAAGCATTTCACCCACATCCGCGACCGTAAACTGCGATTGCTCTTCTAGCACGCTAAGTTCGCAAGTTTGTTTATGTCGCTCAGGCGAATACTTTTCAATAGTAATCATAATCTTCCTTGTTGTTTTTATGCTCAATTCATACAGGGTATGTCGTAAATAGAAATACCTAGTGTCGTATTTCCCACTCGCAGGCAAACGTTTAGCACTCTATTATCCTCACCATTCGATAGAGAGGTTTCCATGTCCCGTTTTTTACTTTGTAGTTTTGCACTCGTTTTACTCTACCCTACTGCCATTGATTTGTATCTTGTTGGTTTGCCTCAAATTGCGTCAGATCTCAATGCCAGTGAATCTCAGTTGCATATTGCGTTTTCGATCTATTTAGCTGGCATGGCTACCACCATGTTATTCGCGGGGAAAATTGCAGACTCTGTGGGACGAAAACCTGTTGCCGTCGTCGGCGCGATGATCTTCGTGCTCGCATCCTTTCTCGGCGGGATGGCTGAGCACCCAAACACTTTTTTGATTGCTCGCTTTTGCCAAGGCATCGGGGCTGGATCTTGCTATGTCGTCGCATTCGCGATTTTACGCGACACGTTAGACGATGAACGCCGCGCGAAAGTATTGTCGATGCTCAATGGCATCACCTGTATCATTCCAGTGATCGCACCCGTGATTGGTCACTTGATTATGCTGAAATTTCCTTGGCCGAGTTTGTTTACCACAATGGCAGGAATGGGCATTCTCGTCAGTGTATTGGCCATTTTTGTTCTCAAGGAATCACTACCCGGCCAACAAGGTGAAGAACAGACAGCGCCAGAGAGCCATCAAGAGACTTTCTTCGAGCGATTTTTTATCAGTAGGCTGATCATTACTGCGCTTGGAGTGACCACCATTCTGACCTTTGTTAACGCTTCACCAATTGTCGTGATGAGCATGCTTGGTTTTGATCGCGGCGGCTATTCTTCCATCATGGCAGGGACTGCGACGATCAGTATGTTGATTTCGTTCTCGGCGCCATTGGCATTGGGGATTTTTAAGCAGCGAACCTTAATGATCACCTCTCAAGTATTGCTCGCTTGCGCAGCCATCGTGCTCAGTGCTGCCCATTTCCATGATGGACAATCTCTTTACTATGTATTCGGACTTGGGCTGATTTGCGCTGGCTTCGCTTGTGGCTTTGGCGTGGCCATGAGCCAAGCGCTCAGCCCATTCTCTCAACAAGCTGGCGTGGCGAGCTCGTTACTGGGCATTGCTCAAGTTTGTAGTTCAGCGTTCTATATTTGGTTTATGGGTTTCATCGGCGTTAGTGCTCTGAATATGTTGGTGTTTATCTTAGTGTTAGGTAGCGTAATCAGCCTTGCTCTAATACTATTGATTCCAAAGCCTGTTCACGATACCCATTATGAAGAAATCCCTAGCGCGACTTGACTTAAACTTACTGTTCACTCTGCAATTATTGCTGCAAGAACAAAGCGTCTCGAAAGCCTCAAAAAAGCTGAACGTTACGCCCTCTACCGTAAGTAAGTCGCTCAACAAACTTCGTCATTGGTTCGATGATCCTTTGTTTGTCAAAACACCTAAAGGTCTTGCGCCAACGCCTTTGGCGCAAAGCATGGAGCAAGATCTTGCAGAATGGCTGCAAATTGGCAGCCAAATTGCAGAAAAACGCAGCGATATTACGCCTAAAGGAGTGCGTTTTGATATCACGATTGAGTCGCCATTAGTGCTCACAGTGCTGGACAGACTCATCGTCGCTATCCACCAGCGATACCCTGAAGCGAAAGTAAAAACCAGTAACTGGGATTACGATTCACTCGACGCCATCATTCGAGGAGAGGCGGATATCGGTTTTACCGGCCGAGAAAGTCACCCGAGATCGAAAGAGTCGTTGGATCTTCTGCCGTATTTCTTGGATTTTGAGATTCTATTTTATGACCTGCCGATGGTGTATTTACATAAAGATCATCCGGCATTACAGCAAGAGTGGAATCTCGAGACCTTTCTGAGCTACCAACACATCAATATTGTTTGGGAAAAAAGTGAAACTTGGGCGTTGGATGAAGTATTAACGGAACTAGGGCTACAGCGCTCTATCGGGCTGACGATGTCCAACTTTGAGCAATCCCTTTTTATGGCAGCGCAGCCGACGCATGACATGATCACCACCGCGCCGCACTATTGCATAAGTTACATAGAAAAGCTGCATCTCGATTTGGTGTGCTTGCCAATTCCGTTAGACCAAGCTCAACAAGACAAGTTACTGATTCCATTTACCATGATTTGGCATAAACGCAATGCGTACAATCCCAAATTGCTATGGTTTAAAAACACCATTAAGTCATTGTACAAACAACCTTCCCAACCACAGTTAGACTCAGGCTAAGGTCAGGTTTTCTCTGGTTATTTTTAATGACTTTCTTGCTCTGATAGCTATAACTAATCACTTTATCAACTAATAAAAATGTTCTTTTGGATCTACACTAGCTGTTCATTTACACGCTAAGGATCAAGGATGTCGACCTTTTTACTCACTGCCATTGCAATGCTGGCGTTCGCTGCCAATTCATTATTGTGTCGAATTGCCTTGGCAGAAGGGTTAATTGATGCAGGAAGCTTCACGCTCGTTCGATTGATATCCGGCGCTGTTATCTTAATCGCAATGCTTGTCGTGAGAGGTCAGTGGAAAACCGATCGGCCAACTTCTCGCTTTCGCTTTTTTGCTGGCGTGGCGTTATTTGGTTACGCTGCCCTTTTCTCTTTCGCGTACTTACAACTGGCGACAGGAACCGGTGCTTTGCTTTTGTTTGGTGCCGTGCAACTTACATTACTGGCGATCTATTGGTTGCAAGGTGAGCGCTTTCAGTTTCTCGAAGTCATCGGTATCGGTCTTTCAATTGTTGGATTTGTTTGGTTGATGTTGCCATCTGCCACTCGCCCCGATATTAGCTCTGCACTTCTTATGTTGATTTCTGGCGTTTGTTGGGCTGCGTTTACTGCGCTCGGTAAACAAGCGCCTTCTCCAAGTAGTGGCATCACGTGGGGATTCATCGCTGCATCAATAATTGGCGTGCTCCTTTCGCCATTAATCTTGTCCTCAATCCAACTTTCTTTGAGCGGAGTGTTGCTCGCTATCGCATCTGGTGCCATTGCCTCTGGCCTTGGTTATACACTTTGGTACCAAGTCGTACGTAAGCTCTCTTTACTTCAAGCCGCCGTCAGCCAACTTTCCGTGCCAGCCATTGCTTTACTACTCGGCAGCATCGTACTCCACGAGCCTCTTTCACTGCATACTCTTTTAACCAGCGGCATCATTCTTGGTGGCATCGCTTTGGTTTTTTTATCTCGATCCAAAAAAACAAACGAACAATCGGCAAGCCGATAAAAAGTAATAACTTTCCCTCTCAAATACCCATTCATCATCTATGCTTTTTAAAGCAGTAAAGCTCATTGCAGATGGTACAAGTGGTCTGCTTTGGTACCAGGCGAAGAATATAAGGTGAGAATTGGCTCACACAATGCAGCGATTTTGTTTCAAAAGTGAGAATCATCACAGATCGCGAATTTGCTCGTTTTAGGCGTTTCACCAATAACGCCAAGGGCTAGCACGAGATCAAGCCAAATACGCACTTTTTGTTTTGACAAAGGGTTTACAAAGCACACTTTTTCACCCGCTATATTCCGCCCCCCGAATTTATTCAGAACAATATTCTGATTATTCATATAAGAAATTCATCAATTTATAACGATAAGCCTGAGCAAACTTTGACACTATGAACGACAAAATAAAATTCGCTATTAAAGTATCGCTTAGCCTGACTCTGGCTTATCTGATCCCGTTTGCCATGGGTTGGCCGCAAGCATCGACGGCCGCAACCACAGTGATGCTGATTGCATCCACAGGCAGTCGTCGTGAATCACTCGCCAAAGGTACCTTACGCGTGTTTGGTACGTTGGTTGGCGCCGTCGTTGGCTTGTTACTGGTGGGATTGTTTGCTCAAGACCGCTTGTTGTACATGCTGAGCGTGTCGGTTGTGGTCTCATTCATTTTTTACTTCCGTAATGCCTATCAAAAAGATCCTACGCTACTCATGCTGACCGGTGTGATGACGTTGATGATGTCCAATGGCGGTGACGCAGAAGGTGCGTTCCTTTATGGCGTTGACCGCGCCTATATGACGGTGTTTGGGGTGGTGGTTTACACACTCGTGGGGACTTTCTTATTCCCGACCAAAACAGAACAAAACCTAAGGCAGCTCATCGAACAACTCAACCAAGCACAACGCGCGTTGTTCTCCGCTATCTTGCAAAATTTCGAGCAAAAATCGGCAGGGCAAATCTCTCCTCAAGAAGACGGAGAAGAAAATCCAGAAGCGGAAGAGCCACAACCTAGCGTGGACACTCTCATCGAACAGATGTTTGCCGCTCAAAATGCACTCGAACAGCGCTTTGCCACGGTCAGTGTGGAATGCAGCGACGTGTCGGCCTACATGAAAGAGTGGCGCTTGGCAGTTCATTTGAACAAGCAGGTAACGCAACAATTGACCGTCGCGGCGCACAGCCACTTTAGCCAC
Source organism: Vibrio sp. Vb1574 (assembly GCF_033338675.1). Lineage (NCBI taxonomy): Bacteria > Pseudomonadati > Pseudomonadota > Gammaproteobacteria > Vibrionales > Vibrionaceae > Vibrio > Vibrio sp. Vb1574. The sequence continues at coordinate 184,922 of NZ_JAWOTC010000004.1, read as the reverse complement.
CAGCAAGACCGTGAAAGCATCAGCAACTTTGATCAAGCCGTGGCGGAAATTGACGCGCTATTTGATACTTGCCAACAAGTCTGGGACAAAAAAGAACCCGCTTATCGTGCTCAGGAATTCAAAGTCAAATACAACCAAGCGTTGCTAGAAGACGCAGCTCACCTAGAGAAAGGCTCTGCGCTTACGCTTGGTCACCTGTTGGAGCTGATGCATCAAAACTTGTCGCGTTTAGCGGAGAGCATTAGCTGTATTGACTCTGTGACGAACAATGTCTCCTTTGACGTGCCACTGCCGAAACCGAAAAGCAAGTTTCTATGGTGGGACGCAGAAAACTTTAAAACTGCGGTCAAAACCTTTGTTACCTATTGGGTTGCAGGACTGATTTGGATTTATTTCAATCCACCAGGCGGCTACTCATTCGTGGTCTTCTCGACCATGTTTATGTCTTTGCTGTCGTTCGTACCTGTGCACCCGATATTGTTACTTGTGCTGTTCACTTTCGGCTTCTTGTTCGCGGTACCTTCTTACGTCTTCATTCTTCCGCAATTGGATCTCGGATTAGAACTTGGCCTGTTTATCTTTATCTACACCTTTATCGGCTTTTATCTGTTTAACGGGCCAGTGACGATTTTCTATATGATTGGCTTGTTTGTTCTTGGTTTAGACAACAACATGTTTTATCACTTCGGGATCCTCATGACGATCATGCTGTTGTTCTACATGGTGGTGTTCATGATTATTTTCGCGCACTACTTCCCGTTTAGCTCACGACCAGAACACCTCTTTTTGACCATAAAAGAACGCTACTTCCGACATACCCGAGAGCTGTTCACTACCTATCAACAGCAGTCTAGCTCGGTTATTACGCCGCTCAAACGGGCCTTACACTTGGTGACGCTCAATGACTCATCGAAAAAGCTCAAAGTCTGGGGTTCGAAAATCAACCACAAACACTTTGATAAAACCACGCCAGAAGCGATTGGCGCGTTTAGCAAAGCGTGTGATGTACTCAGTAATCACATCAACATCTTAATAGCCGCCGAGAAAAAGTTGATGACCAATCCACTAATTACTCAGCTTCGCCAACAGCACCGCGATTCCATCATTCCTTTGATGGCGGGCGCTTTAGCCAGCCATCAAGCAACACAAGAACTCGACTCCGTATTCGACCAATACAGTCAGGATTACCAAACATTCGAAGATAAACTGGAAGATTTTTTTAGTGAGTTGGATTTATCTGACTACGCTTATTCAGAGATAGCCGGTTTTTATATCTTGCTGAATTTAAAACGGAACGTGTTCGAAGCAATCAAGCATTGCAAGCAAACCTACGAGGATATCGATTGGGTGAACTTACAACAGAAGCGTTTTTAAAGGTGGGGATATGATGCTTCCAAAACTAACCAAACCAAGCCTCGCCATACTTTCTTTGCTCGGACTCAGTGCGTGTACCACGGTAGGACCAGATTATGTTCATCCAAAGCAGGCGCCACTGCCAAGTGACTGGTCGGTGCAAAAAGCAGCCAAAGATACGCAGCAATCAGAGCAACAGCTACAACAATGGTGGCAGCAATTTAATGACTCGACTCTTAATCAGCTGGTTGAGTTGGCGAGCAAACAAAACCTCGATTTAGAAGCCGCAGGGCTACGAATTGTCCAAGCACGTTCATTGCTTGGTATTTCGACTGGCTTGCAATACCCACAAGTTCAAACCGTGTCAGGAAACCTAGCGCGTGCCTACGTAAATGATCAGGGCGTGAATAACGCCACTTTGTCGTTTGATGCTGCTTGGGAAATGGATGTTTGGGGCAAGTATGCTCGCGGTATTGAGTCGGCAGAAGCGGGTTACTACGCATCCATCGCATCGTATCACGACATCATGGTCACCATAACCGCCGAAGTGGCGCGCAATTACATCAACTATCGCACATTCCAAGAACGTATTTTGCTGTCTCGCCGCAACATAGAGATTCAAGAGCGTGTCGTCCGCATTACACAGGTGCAGTTCGACTCTGGCAACGTTACAGAATTGGACGTTCAACAAGCTAAAAACCAACTCTACACCACCAAAGCAGCGTTACCGAGCCTCGAAGTGGCAATGAAGCAATCACGTACTGTGTTGGCTTTGCTACTGGGTCTGTTACCAGAAGAAGTAGATCGACTGCTACAGTCGGATGGGATGCACAAGCAAATCGCTGAGTACGAAGCCCAGTTCAAATCGACGGGCAGAAAATCGGCGCTATCGGGCACCGACGAGCGTTCCATTGTGCCACGTCCACCGCTTTTGGATACGCAAGTGGATGCTAACTTAGTGATGCGACGTCCGGATTTGCAAGTCTCTGAGATGCAAGCTCGCGCGCAAAGTGCGCAGATTGGCGTGGCAGAAACCGCTCTGTACCCAAGCTTTTCGTTGTTCGGTTCCATCGGTATCGACAGTACGGTTCCCGATGGCAGCAGTTTCAGTTTTAGCGATTCGCTCACCATGGTGGTTGGCCCAACGTTCAGTTGGAACATTTTCCAATACGGGCGCGTGAAAAATAACATTCGTTTCGAAGATGCTCGCTTCCAAGAAACGCTGACGAACTACAACAAAAAGGTACTGCAAGCCGTTAATGAAGTCACCAATGCAATCGAAGCGTATGACCTGTATTTGCAGCAAAAAGATTTACGCTTGCAATCGGTCAACTCTTCCATTCGTGCGTTCAACATATCCATGACACAGTACGAAAACGGACAAATTTCATTCGAACGTCTGCTTAACTCGGTAGAAAAAATGACCCGCGCAGAAGACAGCTACGCAACGATCAAAGGTAATGTTGCGAACCAAGTTGTCGCGCTCTACAAAGCCCTCGGTGGAGGCTGGCAAACCCAAACAGGTAAACCTTTCATCAGTGAATCGATTGCCACGCAGATGACAGAGCGCACTGACTGGGGAAGTTATTTAAATGAAGAAAACCGCGTATTGCCGCCTTTGCGACTCGAAACTCCGGCTGAGACCAGTGATGAAAACAAAACGGAGGATCGGTAATGCCTCATGAACTCTCTTGGGGAGACGTTTACTTTTCTCCTACGCTACTCGTGCTCTTTCTCGCCGTCACGGCCACGTGGATAACGGTGATGATATTGAACAAGACACGTTTGTCTCGCTTCATCGCTTTTCCGTCTCTGACGTTTATTGCCATCATGGTCGGTTATGTGGTGGCCATCGACAGCTTTTATATTCAATTTTAGGTGCCAAACAAGATGAAAAAACTATTCGTAATCGCACTCAATCTTGTCATTCTTGGTGGCGCAGCTTGGCTCGGCTATCAAAAGTTTGAGGAATACTTTAATAACCCATGGACACGAGATGGGCAAGTGCGTGCTAACGTCATCAAAGTGGCTCCTCGCGTATCAGGCCCAATTGTAAATGTCGCGGTGCAAGACAACCAAGAAGTAAAAATGGGGGATTTACTGTTTGAAATCGACCCTGCGACTTACCAGGTTGCGTTATCTCAAGCCGAAGTAGCACTGGAGCGCTCCATTGTTAGCTCTCGCGGTAAAAAAATCGAATATGACCGCTTAAAAGACATTCGTGCCAAAGACCGTGGCGCAGTTTCTCATAAGGATCTGATTCGTCGTGAAATCGCTTACGAAGAATCGCTACTGCAAATCAAATCTGCAGAAGAACAACTAAAATCAGCACGCCTTAACCTCAGCTTTACCAAAGTTTATGCGACCGTCGATGGTTTTGTATCTAACCTCGATATTAGAAACGGTACGCAAGCGGTCGCAAACCAACCACTGCTCGCACTGATCGACAAAAACAGCTTTTGGGTATTTGGTTTCTTCCGTGAAAACCAACTTGCGCAAATCGAACCTGGCAGCCAAGCGCGTGTCACTTTGATGTCTCACCCAGACACGCCAATTGACGCGACGGTTGACTCGATTGGTTGGGGTATTGCGCCCAAAGACGGCACGGTCGGCTACAACCTTCTTCCAAACGTAAACCCTGTTTTTCAGTGGATTCGCCTAGCACAACGTATTCCGGTGCGAATCTCCCTACAAGAACTTCCTGAAGATGTTGATCTTCGATTCGGGCTTTCTGCGTCCATCATGGTGATGAAAGAGTCATCCGCAGAAAGTGAACAATAACTAAGTGAGAAGAGCCATGGTCATTGGTAAAAACCTCAAAAATATTAATGAAGAAAACAACTTCTTCTATCTAACCTTAGCACTAGTGATTTTGTTGCTAGGGAGTGCGATGGCACAAGTCGTAGGTGAAGGGACGATTGAACACATACTTCAGGCTTTCACGGTTCTGACGTTTATCGTCTGTTTTGCGAGCCTTCGCTTTGACAAAACCTGGTCTCGTTTCCTCTACAGCCTGTTTGGTGTTTGGGTTCTTGTGATTGTGATCAAGACCGTTTTCGACATCAGAGAGATGAATGTGGTGATGCTTGCCCTCACCTTTGCGTTCTTTTTCGGCACTTTTAAATCCATCGCAAGACAGATTCTTTTCACCGGCCATGTCAACAGCAACAAAGTCATTGGCTCGGTAGCGCTTTTCTTGCTACTTGGTCTGATGTGGGCGATTGCCTACCTCATTCTGCTTGAGTTTTCGCCTGAAGCCTTTACCGGTATGGAAGCGATTTCTTGGGGGCAGAACTTCTCCAATGCAGCGTATTTCAGTTTCGTTACCTTAACCACGCTCGGTTATGGCGACATTAGTCCTCTAACACCACTGGCTCAAGTCGTGGTGTATTTAGAGGCCATCACAGGTGTTTTTTATATGGCGATTGTTGTTTCAAGTCTCGTCAGTTCTAACATTGATCATCAGGTAAACAAAAATGGATAAACAATCGGTAAAAATCGACAGTAAGCTTTTCATCAGTAATATGGTGGAATCAGCAATACGCATTGGCTTGATCTTTGTCTTGCTGATGTTTACGTACGACATCATCAAACCCTTCATACTTCCGGTTATTTGGGGCGCTATTATAGCCGTCGCTTTAATGCCGCTTACCCAAAAATTGCAGCGTGTATATGGTGGTCGCAGAGGTCTGGCAGCCACAACCATTGCTTTACTTGGTATTGCCCTCCTTGTCACGCCACTTGTTATGGTATCAGGCTCCATTGTGGATGGTGCAACGCACGCGCTTGAAGTACTACAAAATGGTCAAGTGAAAATACCAGGGCCAAAACCTTCCGTAGCGGATTGGCCTATCGTGGGTGATAAGCTCTACGAAGTGTGGACCCTATTCGCTACTAATCTTGAGCAAGCGATTCAAACCTTTATGCCACAAATAAAGGCAGGACTCACATCTTTACTGGGTACACTGGGGGGCGTATTGGGAAGTTTACTGCTTTCAATCTTGTCACTTGCTATTGCAGCAGGTTTCATGACGTACTCTGAATCTGCGGCATCAGGCCTAAGAACCATCGCGATTCGTACCGCTGGTGAAAACGCAAAAAGCTGGACCACGCTTATCGCAGCGACAATTAAAAGCGTACTGCTTGGCGTAGTCGGTGTAGCGGCGATTCAAGCACTGTTGATCGGTGCTGGTTTCTTCGTATTTGGCGTTCCGGCAGCAGGTTTACTCACACTGCTTCTAATGATCTTATGTATCGCTCAGCTCCCGGCGTTGCTCGCAGTGCTACCTGTGATTGGCTTCATGTACATGACCCAAGACACCTCAACAGCAACCATGTTTACTGTTTGGGTCGTAGTTGCGGCTCTTTCTGAAAACCTGTTCAAACCAATGTTAATGGGACGTGGCGTCGACGTGCCAATGCCTGTGATTCTGCTCGGTGCCATCGGTGGTATGCTTTTCTACGGCATCGTTGGTCTGTTCTTAGGTGCCGTTATCCTAGCAATTTGGTATGAGTTATTTGTTTGGTGGTTGAGCATTGAGAAAGCACAACAGCAAGAAGAAATGGCAGAACAACAAGACGCTTCTGATGACCAATCAGAACCTGGACACGGTGCTGGCATTTAATAAATCAATAAGTTAGAAAGAAATTTAATCTATAACTTATGATATCAAACCGCTGCATTTCAGCGGTTTGATTCTATTTGGATCACAGTTTCGTCGTAATAAATGCGATAAAAATGACGTTCTTGTTAAATTTTCATACTTATTACACTTGGGAGTTGCAATCGGGCAATGAACGATGCACTCTCGATGACCACTAATTTGCTTAGGATAAAAACAATGAAATTGATCAAGCCTTTAACTTGTGCGCTTGCTCTCGCAATGAGTGGCATGGCATTCGCAGATGTAACCGTGAGTGTTCCTGACAACGTTTCAGTATTGGCGGCTAACGGTGAAAAAGCAGATCTTTCGGGTGGTTTTTTCGCCTCTGAAAGAACACTGACGTTACCTGATGGCCTTAACCAAGTCGTATTTCGTTTCGCCCCTTACTTCAACCAAGGTAATGACCGTTTAAGTGTTGAAAGCGATGTTATCGTTACACGATTTGACGCGACCAATGCCGAACTCACTCTACAAATGCCAGAATACCGCAACCTACGTGATGCGGAAGAGAAGATCAAAGACTTAGATTGGAAACTGGTTGATGATTCAGGCAACGCAATCGCGGTTGACCAGGACAAGTTGCTCAAACCGGGTATGCAAATCGGTCGTGATTACGTACGTGAAATCGAAGATTATAACCAAGCTGGCGGTGCAGCAGCCGTGGCTTTTGCTGGCGCAGCAACCATGCAGCCAGTCACGCTTCCTGCAAAGGTTCCTGCGGATATGAAGCAAGTGAGAGCAACTGCGGTTAAAGCGGATTCGACAGCTGAAGAGATGCTGCACTTCTGGTACCAAAAAGCAGACGCAGAAACCAAAGCTCGCTTTAAGAAATATGTTAATCAACAGTAAATCTGGTTAACTTTATCGATATTAAAAAAGCCACTTCACGTGGCTTTTTCGATCAAAAAATTAGGAAACTTGGACAACTTTAGTATTGGCGATCAAGTCATGCAACAAACGTCGCTCCGGATGAAAGAACAACAATGCCAAATTTACCAACGGGATCCCCGGAATGAGCATCTCCAGTAAGTAGCTAATAACAAGCCTTAACCCTGCTGTAACTTTCGTTGCCTTACTATCATTTTTCATTACAACTTTAATACCAATCATGCGCATACCAATGGTTTGCCCATGACTCAATGCATTCCAGTTGATCATTAAAACCGTTGGTAAAGAAAGCAAGTAAAACGCCTGAGTTTCACGAACAAGCGTGAGGTTATCTGCTAAAGAGAGCTGAAAGTCGTTAAGAAAAGAGTTAATACTCAATGCAATTATTAACACGACCACCATCGTAAAGAGCAGGTCGATAAAACCAGCAATGATTCTCTGTTGCTTGCTCGCGATAAAAGCATACATGGACTTCAGTCACCTCAATGTAATTGGTTAAGCGAGAATGACTGAGTGTACAGACGCGCAATGGTGAGCGCAGTTTAGGTATTGCCAACATAATATTCAACTAAGAACATACTAAATCGCGGTCGTATCTCAAAAGTAATCATTACATCTTGAGCATAACCGTATCAATTTAACAAAACGCTACCAGTAACGTTCGTAAATGATATTTCCCCCAGTTTGATGGCGATACTTTTCCAAGCCTAGCTCTTGTAAAACGGGCACGGTATCTTTGATCATTTGTGGATTCCCACACATCATGACAAAGCTACGCTGAGCTGAGAATGGCGCATCAGCGGCGTTGGACAGTAAACCCGATTCGATGAGTTCAGGAATTCGGCCTTGTAATTTACCATCAACCACTTCCCTGCTGACTATCGGTATATACTTTAATCTGCCTTCATATCGTTGCTGAAGCTGTTCAATTAGGTATTTATAAACCAGATCTTTTTCGAAACGAACGGCATGAACCAGCACAATGCGCTCATTGTGAGGCGGTAAGTTTATATCATCCAGCAGCGATAAAAACGGTCCAATCCCCGTACCTGTAGATAGCAGCCACAGGTCATGAGCCTGTTTAGGAATAGAATCATGGATTAAATCGCCATGTGCGGTGGCACCGACATAAATGCTATCACCAGATTTAAGCTTTTGGAGCCGTGGAGAAAGTTGTCCTTGAGGGTCGGCTACTATTAGAAATTCCAACCAATCGAATTGCTCGCTTGGCGCATTAACCACAGAGTAAGCACGGCTGATCGGCTTACCTTCATCATCAAGCAAAGCAAGCTTGGTGAATTGGCCAGCTTTAAATGAAAGAGGCGCGCCAGATATTCTCAAACTGAACAGCTCACCTGTCCAATCAATGCGTTTCTCAACTCTTGCGAGGTTGAAACCTTTGAGTTCAATCATGAGACACCTCCTATCTGGTTACTCTTAGTTAAACTTACGCCTTCAACTCGATTATGTAAAGTTTCTAGTTTACATAATCAAACCACTATTTCATTTCACATTTTAAAAACAATTTTATTACACATTAAATGATTACATCTAGAATAAATGCTCAAAGTGATAAGTCGCGTCGCAATTTGTGGCAAAGCAGATGAAAAAGGAGCAATAAAAATGGACACACTGTTAAAGGACTTTCCCGTTATCACAGAGATAAAAGTCGCATGGGGTGAAATGGATGCTCTGCAACACGTTAATAACGTGGTCTATTTTCGCTACTTCGAGACCGCACGTTTAGATTACTTCAACAAAATTAACCTGCTGGTCGACCTGCAGACCTCGCAAATTGGACCAGTACTGAGCGAGACTCAATGCCGCTACAAATTGCCTGTTACTTACCCAGACACGCTATTAGTCGGTTCTCGCGTAATCGACATGCAAGAAGATCGCATCACAATGGAGTACCAAGTGCTGAGTAAGAAGTGGGGTAAAATTGCGACCATCGCGACCGCCACTGGTGTGATGTTTGATTTTAAGAACAACGTTAAAGCTGCGATTCCAGATCACGTTCGCCAGTCGATTTTAGACTTGGAAGGAACCGTGGGTAGTACGCATCATTTGGAGTAGCAAGAAACGAGAGATTAAAGGCGAGGTTCCCGACAGCGCTTCTTCATAGCTATCGGGAATGATGCTGAGGTACCATTCCAGCCCGCGTGATAAGAAAACTAGCGTCATTTTAATGAGCCTAAAGTGAATCATTCGAAACCTCGCTAAACGTAACAGTAGAGCGACTCTTCCAGCCTACGCGATAAGAAAAGCTGCGTCATTCTAGCGAACCAAAGCAAGACTAAGAATCTACATACCGCTTGCTGCAGACCATAAAGCTATGAATAAACTCAATACAATCTGAGAGTAGATTCTGAATCACGCTCGTTCCTCGCGGTTCAGAATGACGGTTCGAGTTTGGCTCTGATCTCTACAAAACCATCTAAAAAAGCGATTCCAGAAGAACCTAAGTGAGTCACTCGGAATCTCGCTTTAGACGCATCAGCAGAGCGACTCTTCCAGCCTACGCGATAAGAAAAGCTGCGTCATTCTAGCGAGACTAAGAATCTACTTACCGCTTGCTGCAGACCATAGAACCATGAATAAACTCAATACAATCTGAGGGTAGATTCTGAATCACGCTCGTTCCTCGCGGTTCAGAATGACGGTTCGAGTTTGGCTCTGAGCTCTACAAAACCATCTAAAAAAGCGATTCCAGAAGAACCTAAGTGAGTCACTCGGAATCTCGCTTTAGACGTATCAGCAGAGCGACTCTTTCAGCCCACGCGATAAGAAAAGCTACGTCATTCTAACGAGCCAAAGCGAGACTAAGAATCTACTTGCTGCTTGCTGCAGACCATAGAGCTATGAATAAACTCAATACAATCTGAGGGTAGATTCTGAATCACGCTCGTTCCTCGCGGTTCAGAATGACGGTTCGAGTTTGGCTCTGACCTCTACAAAACCATCTAAAAAAGCGATTCCAGACAAGCCTAAGTGACCATCCGAAATCTCGCTTGAGACGCATCAGCAGCGCGACTCTTCCAGCCGACGCGATAAGAAAAGCTGCGTCATTCTAGCGAGCCATAGCGAGACTAAGAATCTACTTACCGCTTGCTGCAGGCCATAGAGCTATGAATAAACTCAATACAATCTGAGGGTAGATTCTGAATCACGCTCGTTCCTCGCGGTTCAGAATGACGGTTCGAGTTTGGCTCTGACCTCTACAAAACCATCTAAAAAAGCGATTCCAGATAAACCTATGTGACCATCCGGAATCTCGCTTTAGACGCATCAGTAGGGCGACTCTTCTAGCCTACGCGATAAGAAAAGCTACGTCATTCTAGCGAGCCATAGCGAGACTAAGAATCTACTTACCGCTGCTGTAGGCCCATAGAGCTATGAATAGACTCAATACAAGCCTGAGGGTAGATTCTGAATCACGCTTTAAACGTAACAGCAGAGCGACTCTTCTAGCCTACGCGATAAGAAAAGCTACGTCATTCTAGCGAGCCATAGCGAGACTAAGAATCTACTTGCCGCTTGCTGCAGACTATAGAGCGGTTAGCAGAATGTCTCGATGTACAGCGCTTCGACTTTGTCTCTTGCCCATTGCGTTTTACGCAAAAACTTCAGAGAAGATTTGATCGACGGATCTTTCTTAAAACAGTTCACTCGAATGCGCTCATACAGGCCATTCCAACCAAAGTGTTCAACTAGTCGGGTGACGATTTTTTCTAAACTCAACCCGTGAAGTGGGTTATTCGGCTGCTGTTGGCTCATGCTATTGATCCGGTAAAGTGAAGTTTCGCGCTAATCTAACTCAAACTCGCCGTGCAACCTAATGTTTTAACCTTGAATTGGCCTACGACTCTCCCCTATAGTAGCCCAAACTTCTTAAAAGCCCTTTTCATTATGAAAGCCCTCAACGACCTCAATATTTTTGTCGAAACCGCGCGCCAAGGCAGCTTTTCAAAAGCCGCTAACAGCATGGACATGACACCAGCCGCCATTAGCGCATCGATTAAGCGTCTTGAAGGGCAAATCGGTTTCCCGTTGTTTGTGCGTTCCACCCGAAGCCTGCGTTTAACCTCAGAGGGCGAACTGTTTTTAGACAAAACCACGCAAGCGTTGGCAACATTGCAAGAGGGGTTGGATCAGATCTCAAGTGCGCGCGGGGAGTTGTCTGGTCAGCTGCACATTACTGCACCCTCCGATTTTGGTCGCAATATGTTGCTCGATTGGGTGGATGAGTTCATCGATCTCTACCCAAATGTTTCCATTAAACTAGAGCTGTCCGATAGCTTGACGGATATGTACACCAAGCCTGTCGATATTGCGATTCGCTACGGCGAACCGGCCGACTCCAATCTGGTCGTATTGGCATTGTGTGGGTCAAACGAACGGATATTATGTGCATCGCCAGAGTACGTAGCTACACATCCAGAACTCGCCTCTCCTGCCGATTTAACGCAACACAACTGCTTGTGCTACATGGTCGCGGATTCGGTCTACAACAAATGGACGCTCACGCGTGGCAGCGAGAAAGAACAAATCGTGGTCAGCGGTAACTTGTTGAGCAACGATAGTGACTTGCCACACCGGTTAGCGATCAAAGGCAAAGGCATTGCGAATAAATCATTGATGGACATTAGCCGAGACTTAATCGAGGGAAGATTGGTGCGAGTGTTACCAGAGTGGGATTGCGGCCCAGTACCGCTCTACATGGTGTGCGCCGATCGTCGGTTACTAACGCCAACGATTCGGACTTTCCGCGACTTTATCCAACAAAAATGCTGCCAGCAACGCGCCAACGTGCTGGCAACCTTCTGTCATTAGGCGATAAATCGAAGAGGACGAATCTGGGTATATTCAACCCAATCGTTCTCTTCTAATGTTTCAAGAAACGTCGCCATGTGCGGGCTTTGCAAATGCTTATCCAAGGCCTCTTGCGATGCCCAGATTTCTTGGAACATAAATAGGCCTTCAACTTTCTCGTCAAGATACAACTCGTATTGGCAACAGCCTTCTTCTTTGCGAGTTGGCTCTAGTAAGCCAGAAAGCAAATTCGCCACCTGATCCTTACGGTCTGGATAGGCTTTAACTTCTGCGACTAAGTGGATCATCGTTTTATCACTCTTTTGCGATTTATATATTGATTACAGGGTTCTACGTAACCTGCAAGTAAGCTTGAATTAGATCTCGGTGAATACGGTTTCTGCGTCCCAGCGAGACTTTGGCGTTTTCGCGTTGAAGTCATCTTCCGCGTGGTAGCCAAGCGGCACGATTACAACGCTAGTGTAACCTTTTTCACGCAAGCCAAATTCTTCATCCAGCACTTTTGGATCAAACCCTTCAATTGGCACTGCATCAATTTCTAGCGTCGAAGCACCCAACAGCAACGTACCTACGTTGAGGTAAACTTGTTTCTCCATCCAATGGTTTGCATCTTTCAGATCAAAACGGTGCATGTTCACAAAGTAGCTACGACCACCGCGTACAGCCGCTTTCGCTTCTTCAGTTGGGAATCGACCATCTTTTTCTTCTTGCACCATTAGCGCTTCAATGTAGTCGTTATCAATGCCTGTTTTCGCACAAAACACCAATACGTGAGAAGCGTTGAGAATCTTCGCCGCGTTAAACGCGTAATTCTCTTGCGCCGCTTTAGCGATGCGCTGTTTGCCTTCTTCTGTGCTTGCCAGAATGAAATGCCAAGGCTGGGAGTTCACACTCGATGGACTAAAACGAATCAGCTCTTTAACTGCGTCGATTTTTTCTTGAGATAGCTTGCGCGTTGAGTCAAACACTTTCGTTGAGTAACGAGATTTTGCAGCTTGTACGATATCCATGAGGTTCTCCAATTAATGAATTTAAGCTGTGTAACAGCATAACCTCATGAGATAAAGGGAAAAACCGATTTCGATTAAAAACATTTTCAAAATAAATTTGAAAATAAAACGATAAGAAAGGCTTTGAGCGTTCTCACTGAATTTCTTCATCTTTTCGGCAATAATGCATGTTTGCTCGCAACCAAACTCAACTCATGCTGCCTCAAGATAACGTTATTACATCCTTTCTGTGCAAAAAGCTCGGTCACAATCACCTTCGAATTGCCGGCGAATATTGGCACATTGAGAAGTTGGTGGCCTTGCAATGCATGATGTTGAAAGAAGCGCCTAACCTCCAGGAAGGGCTGCTTTGGTGGAGTAAAAGTGTCTCATTATTCGACCGCCGTTTGTACGTCACATTTCAACATGGTGATGCCCAAATCCATCTGCAAGTAGAATGCAGAACAGCCGATATGCCAAATTGGGCGGAGTCGGTGTTTGGCTTGCTCAAAATGCAGTTGGAGACGCTTGAGCTAAGTGAATCAATACAAGTACAAGTTCAAGCCAGCAATCCACTCGCGGCCGATATTTTTCTAGGGGAAACGCGAGATTCTAAAACCAGTTCAAGCGTGTTTGAACTGGTGAAACATGTTTATTTGCTGCTTTCTCACCAACCAATTGAACAGCCAGAATTGCTGAGTGTTTTGAACGCCTTGTTCATCAAAAACAGTAATTACGCGCTCAAGTTAGAGCAAGCGGCAAGGCAACTGGGCGTCTCCAAACGCACCTTGCAACGTCGACTGCAAGAAAAGCAAATGAGCTACTCTCAATGCGTTGATTTCGCTAAAAGAAAGCAAGCACTCACTTTGCTTGCCGACACCCAACTCACAACGCAGCAAATCGCCTATCAACTTGGTTATGAAGAACCTTCGAACTTTCACCGCACTTTTCGTCGTTGGTATCCGTTTTCACCCATGCAATATCGCCAGCAGTGCTTAGATAACCGCACTCATCTCAACAACCAACCCATCCGCTTGTACTACGCCAAAGCGAATACTTTAGCCGATAACGACATTGACCAACCCGTCGGTAAAATCTGGATGGAAGTGGATAATATTGCGTTTGAAAAAGTGGTCTCGGTAGAATGCCGTGACCGTGATGGCGCATGGCGGCGCTACCCCGCCTTCTTCGAGCGTTTTTTAAGTCATGGCACCGAACTCTGGGCAACGACCGAACTTCCGGTGGCGCATCCCCTGACCTTTCGCCTGTGTTACGAAGTCGATGGGGAGCGTTACATTGAGAATAACCACCAGCGTGACTATGTGGTTTCTAAGGGGCTTTTAATAGGCGCAATGGAATATATTGTCCCGACTCGGCAGCTTATTAATATTGGGGCGCAATACACGCTCTTTGTCGAACTGGCATGCCGACTTGAAAACGTTGCGAGGATAGACTGTTACGTCGATGATAACCCCACACCTCACGCAATGCGCTTGACCCAACACTCGCTACATTATGCTTGTTGGGTGCTACAATTATCGCTCACTCAAACTGCAAAGCAGTGCCGTTTCCGCCTTTATGATGAATACGACAACGAGCTCGCGAAAGAGCATTACCCGATACAATATCCTATTGTGCAACCGCTCAATTAAAACTGTCGGTCAGATCAAAGTCGCCGCTTCGTGACATCATTTCACGTCTTTTTTGGCGTGAAATGACACCCTCAATTTCAAACCTTTGCTTTATCGTTTCTGCATTGCTGCATAACGGAGGCAAAAACTGTGTTTGAAACTCTACCTAACCCAATGAATAAAATAAAAATACTTCCTTTAGCGATCGCTCTTGCTCTTTCTGGCTGTGGAAGCGACGAAACCACACCAATCGATACAGGCAGCCACGTGGCATCCCCTGATTGGCAAGATCAAATCATTTACTTCCTGATGATCGACCGTTTTAACGACGGCGACAGCGCTCTCAATGCTCAAGGGCAAAACGAATTCGATCCGACGTCGGATAAAAAATTCAGCGGCGGCGACCTCGTTGGCGTGAGTGATAAGTTAAGCTACATCGAAGATCTCGGTGCCACATCGATCTGGATTACTCCGCCAGTTGCAAACCAATGGTGGGATGCAGAGCAAAACTACGGCGGCTACCACGGGTACTGGGCGCGCGATTTCCAAAAAGTGGATGAGCACTTCGGCGACCTAGAAAGCTACCAAGCGTTAGCACGCGAAGTGCATGCGCGTAACATGTTCTTAATTCAGGACATCGTGACCAACCATGTAGGCAACTTCTTCACCTACGATGATCCTTACAGTTATGATCCAAGCCTACCTTGCCAAGGCTTCCGTTTGATAAAAAATGCACTACCCGCCGGGCAAGAACTGCCATACCCACTCAACATGAACGAGTGTAAAACAGACGGCACAGGCAGCTACCACTGGACGCCAACCATCACCGACCACAACGATCCGGTACAAGAAAAAACCTGGCAACTCTCTGATTTGGATGACCTTAATACGTCCGATCCCGAAGTGCGCGCTTACTTAAAAGAGAGCTACCGAAAATGGATTCGCGAAGTCGGCGTCGACGGATTCCGTATCGATACGGTGAAGTTTGTTGAACACGACTTCTGGAACGACTTCCTACATGCCGACGATGGTGTGATGACGCAAGCGGTTGATACCGGTCGTGACAACTTCCTCACTTTTGGTGAAGTATTCGAAACATCGACGCCTTACCACACCGAAGGCGAAGAGAAGATGTTGACTTACATCGGTGAAAGTGGCTCGCCGAAACAGCTAACCTCGGTACTGAACTTCCCATTGCAAGCGACCATGACGCGCGTATTTGCAGCAGGGCAACCGACCGACTATTTGCGTTTCCGTCTTGAGAAAATGATGGAGATGTTCCCAAATCCATACATCATGCCGAACTTCATTGATAATCACGACATGCCGCGCTTTCTGTCGCAAGGTAGCGTGAATGACATGAAACAAGCACTGATCACCATGATGAGCGTGCCGGGTATTCCTGTGATTTACCAAGGTACTGAACAGGCGATGTCAGCAGCGCGCGATGCGATGTTTGCTGGCGGTTACCGTGAAGATGGCGACTACGTAGACTCATTCGACCAAAACAGTGAGATGTACTTGTTTATTCAAGAACTTGCCAAGCTACGTACTGAAAACAAAGTCATGACACGTGGCGAAATGAAAGTGATTGGCAGCGATAAAGCGGGCGCGGGCGTGTTCGCCTTTACTCGAACGTTGGATAACGACGAAGTCTTGGTTGTGATGAATACATCCAACTCGCCGATGTTGATGAACCAACTCGATGTAGAACAAGTTGGTGGCACCGTCTTCAAACAACAAATCATGTCGAACTGGGTAGACGCTCCAGAGCAGTTAATCGCAGATGAAAACGGTCACGTAACCCTTGAGCTACCAGCCAAATCTGCCGTGATTTACTCTAAAACTAACGATACCCAATCGGTAGATACCCCAGACCTCAACATCCAACTGGCGCAGGATTGGGAAGGAAAAACCATCACTGGTGATATTGTTATCGCGGGTAGTGCGAACGCCAACGAGAAGTTGAACCTTGTCGTCGATGGTAACTTAGAAACAGCGCAAGCCATTACTGCAGGCGCTGATGGTCAGTTTAGTGTCACGCTGTCGACTCGTCACTTTGCAATTGGCGAACAACAACACCGCTTCGCGATTTATTCTACTGAGAAAAAAGCTGGCATTGAAGATGTTAACTTTGTGTCGGACTTAAGCTGGTCAAACACGCCAGACGACACTATTGATGACGCGGGTGATGCGCAAGATGGCATGGGCGGTCCTAACGGTAACTATTCGCTACCAACGGATCCAACATTCGATAAAAACAATAGCCAACTCGCAATCAACAAAGCTGAGGTATTTACCGTTGGCAGTAACGTACGTTTGACCTTCACCATGGACAACATCACCGACACTTGGTTGCCACCAAACGGCTTCGACCACGTAGGTTTCACCATCTTTATGGATTTACCTGAAGAAGCCGCAACTAACTTGTCTGAGCTACCGAAGATCAACGCTTCTATGCCAAGCGGAACCTGGAGTCGTAATGCGGTTGTTTTTGGCTGGCAAAGCTCGATTTACAACACCAAAGGAGCAAATGCGACGACATGGGGAGAAGCGGTCACGCCAGCACCAACAGTGACAGTAGACAAAGCCAATAACACTATTTCGATGGACTTTGCGAGTGACGCGCTGGGTCGACCTGATTCACTGGATGGCATTCGATTCTATGTGACGACTTGGGACTTAGACGGCCTTTCGGCAACTTACCGTCCGCTAGAACAAAACAAAGGCCCTTGGAACTTCTCCGGTGGCGCATCGGATGAAAGTAAGATTTGGGACGATTTACCAATCATCACCTTGTCGGAATAAACCGTTAAATAAGACACCGCCCAGCGTTATGACTGGGCGGTCATCAACAAAAGAATGCAGAAAGAAACTTCTGCTCGTTTTTATTCTAGCTAAAGAATGATTTCACCCACAGCACCAAACTGTCCCAAAGCTGACCAAACCACGAGCCCTCTTCTACCGCTTGGCTGCTGACCAAGGGATAACTCGCCACGGTACTGTCATCGCTTTTCCAAACGACCTTACCAATCTCATCTCCTTGCGCGATCGGCGCAATCAACGGTTCATTTAACACCACACTCTTATCAAGCCCAGCCGTCATTGAACGAGGCAGAGTGAGATAGGCATCTTTAGCAAAGATCGCCTCAACTTGATTAGCATTTCCCTTCCAAACGCGAACTTTAGACTCAACTTCCCCCTGTTTAGCAACTTGCTTGGTGTCATAAAAGCGAAAACCATAGCTGAGTAGATTCTTCGATTGGCTGATCCGAGCCTGTTTACTTGGCGTACCCATCACCACCGAGATAAGGCGCATTCTTCCTTCTTTGGCCGAGCTCACCAAGCTGTATCCGGCATTGCTGGTGTAGCCGGTTTTTCCCCCGTCGACATCAATGGAATTGTCCCACAACAACTTATTGCGGTTGTACTGCGTAATGTCGTTCCACTTGAAGACTTTCTCACTGTATAGCGCGTACACATCAGGAACATCGCTGATGATCGACTGCATGAGTCTTGCCATATCGGTTGGTGAGGTTTGGATGCCATCACTATCAAGACCATGGGAGTTCACAAAATAGGTGTCTTGCAGTCCTAATTTCTCCGCCCAACCATTCATCAAGGCGACAAAGCCGCGTTCACTGCCTGCAACATGCTCAGCCAGTGCAACGCACGCGTCATTTCCTGATTGGATGATCACGCCGCGCATTAAGTTCGCAACACTAATTTCATCTTTCGGTTTGATGAACATTTTAGAAGAACCGGGAAACTTGGCCGACCACGCGTTTTCACTCACGGTGACAACATCATCCCATTTCAAACGCCCCGCTTTGATTTCTTGTCCAACTACATAAGCGGTCATCAACTTGGTTAAACTCGCCGGAGCAAGGCCTGCTCGCCCGTTATGCTCGGCAATAATGGCACCGGATTGAAAGTCCATTAATACGTAGCCTTTTGCCTGTAACTGAGGTGGGTTGGGCGTAACAACGGCAAAAGTAGGTACGCTTATTAAACAAGTCACAATTGTCCATCGAGCCAGTGACACTTTCATCCGACTTCCTCCATGCTCTTACTTTGTCGCAACTCTATTGAGCATAGCTCACTCAACCAGTTGCACCAGTCGCTAATCGTTTCATTTTCTTGAACTTACATTGATTTGATCAAGGTACAGAACTGAAGAGGCAATTGGGAAATAGCATTGGTTCTTCATGCCATTCGCAGTAAAGTAGCGCTACCCCTCAATAAGGAAATAAAGATAACAATGAACGCTCAATCATTTATCGACGCAGGATTGCATTACACTCCCCACAGTTTTACCGTTCCTCTGGATTACCAAGACGCGAGCAAAGACACCATTGAAGTCTTCGCCCGTGCGGTTTGCCTAGTTGGCGATGAAGAATCGACCAAACCTTGGTTGGTTTACTTTCAGGGCGGACCTGGCTTTCCCTCTCCACGTCAAAACGGCAATAACGGCTGGGTAAAACGCGCCCTGCAAGAGTACCGAGTTTTGCTCCTCGACCAGCGCGGTACGGGCAATAGTTCAGTGATTAATCATCAGACTCTGGCTCATTTCACACCGCAGCAACAAGCAGACTACTTGAGCCACTTCCGCGCAGACAACATTGTTCGTGATGCGGAATACATTCGTGAGCAATTTGGCGTCGAAAAATGGGCGATCTTAGGTCAAAGCTTTGGTGGGTTTTGCTCCCTCACCTATTTGTCTTTGTTCCCAGACAGCTTGCTACAAAGCTACATCACAGGTGGCGTGCCATCAGTCTCGCGTCATGCCGACGATGTGTATGAAGCCACCTTCAAACGCACCATGGAGAAAAACCAAGCGTTCTTCCAACAATTTCCAAGTGCGCAACAACTTTGCCAAAACATTGCGAATCACTTGCTGGAAAATGAAGAGTACCTACCAAATGGTCAACGCTTCACGGTGGAGCAATTTCAACAAATCGGCATCAACTTTGGTGTGAGTGATACTTTCTTGCCGACTTACTATTGGCTAGAAAGCGCGTTGATTGAAGTGGACGGCAAACCACAACTTCGCTATGAGTTCTTGAACGATATGTTGGCGCAGCAAAACTTCCAAACCAACCCGATCTACGCCATTTTGCATGAATCGATTTACTGCCAAGGCTTTGCGTCGAGTTGGAGTGCGCACCGTGTTCGCCAAACCCGACCAGAGTTTAATTATGAACTTGGCCAGCCATTTTACTTTACGGGGGAAATGGTCTTCCCGTGGATGTTCGACCAATACGTCAACCTTAAACCACTAAAAGACGCCGCAGAAATATTGGCCGCGAAAGACGATTGGGCTGCGCTGTACGATCAAAATCAACTGGCTCAAAATAAAGTGCCTGTCAGTTGCGCCGTTTACGCCGATGATATGTTTGTTGAAATGGATATCAGCCGAGAGACGCTCGCGTTAATCCCAAATTCAAAAGCGTGGATCACCAACGAGTACGAGCACAACGGTTTGCGTGCCGACGGTGAACGCATTCTCGACAGGCTCATTGCCATGGGTAAACAGACCGCAGCTGCGTTGAAATAAGCAGGACAGACGTTAGAAATACGCCTTTTTAGTATTTGATGAAAAGGCGTTTATAGCGGTTTATGAACAATGGCGATCAGTCATTCACTCTTTGTCCCTAAACCTTTATCCCTCACCACCTCATGTATAAAACTGCGACATGTCCTTTCCTTGTCAATGACTCCGGTGATTACTTGGTGCTTCTTGCGCCTAACTTTTTTGAAGGGCCCAAAACAGCATAAATTTAAACCAAAAGTATCGGCTCCAACCTACCTAACCCACTATAATTAATGATTATAATTTGAACACATAGCGGCTTCACCTGCGGACATGCTCCCCCTATCAAAGACCGCCAGGCCCCGCCTACTCATAATATCCGTATAATTTGTCCGTATTTCCGACTGGTTTAGTCAGGTATACTTCGTGCCGCTAAAATTTTAAGGTCGTTGACCACCTGTATTTTTAAAGGAAACCTCATGAGTCAGTATGTAGTTTGTGCGCTGTACAAGTTTGTTGAGCTGAATAACTATCAAGAGCTACGCGAGCCATTACTTGCGTTGATGGAAAAACACCATATTCGCGGAACATTACTACTGGCAAGTGAAGGTATCAACGGTACTGTTGCATCTGATCGTGCAGGTATTGATACGCTACTGGAGTGGCTAAACAACGAACCTCGTTTGACTGGCACCGTATACAAAGAGTCGTATTCTGAGACCCAGCCATTCAATCGCACCAAAGTGAAACTGAAAAAAGAGATCGTAACATTAGGTGTTGAAGGTATAGACCCTCGCCACGTAGTGGGTACTTACGTGGAACCTCAAGAGTGGAACGATCTTATTGCTGATCCTGAAGTGTTTGTTGTCGATACACGTAATGATTACGAAATCGAGATCGGGACATTCAAAGGCGCTGTAAACCCAAATACTGAAACCTTTCGTGAATTCCCAGACTATGTAAAAGAAAACATGGACCCGGCAAAACACAAGAAAGTTGCGATGTTCTGTACCGGTGGTATCCGCTGCGAAAAATCAACGGCTTACATGAAAGAACAGGGCTTTGATGAGGTCTACCACCTAGAAGGCGGCATTCTTAAATATCTTGAAGAAGTTCCTCAAGAAGAGAGCATGTGGGAAGGCGATTGTTACGTATTTGACGGTCGTGTTGCAGTGAACCACCAGCTAGAAAAAGCAGATTACGATTTATGTAACGCTTGTCGTCTACCGATCACTGAAGAAGACAAACAGTCAGAATTGTTCGAGCAAGGCGTGAGCTGTCCAAAATGTCACGGCACACACTCAGAAGAACAAATTGCTCGATTCCGCGAGCGCGAAAAACAAGTTGTTCTTGCAGAGCAGCGAGGCGAGCAGCATGTTGGTGGTGAAAGTGCCAAGCAAAGAGAAGCCCGACGTGCCGCTAAGTACGCGCAAAAAGAAGCGCAGCGTAAACAAGACTAAGCCCAACTCTCCTTATATTTAGCGAGCTGCCGTAAGGTGGCTCGCTTTTACTACGCACCAATACTCTTTCAATACAATTTTGTATCCCTCACCAATACCTCTAGTTGATTGTCTCTTTTGCCTTCGGGTAGCCCCACCATTTCATCATAAGCACTTTGATGTACTAAAACCTGCTTATTTGTTTTGATATTCCTGCACTTCTTTTGCATCTCGATCAGGGAATGAGCCCTCAAAAAGATACCGTTGTCATCAGTGATAAATTGCGCTTCTCCATCAATCACGACAGATGCCTGGTACAATGCGAGATCAAGCGAATGAATGACCAATTTGTCTACATAGAAGTATTTTTGTAACTTACTCAATGGTATTGCCATGTGTCACCTCCCTAAAAGTTACCTCTACGTTTTGTAGAATAAAACCGATCATTGGATGAGATTTCTTCGGTTTACTTGCGTACAACATCGGAAACTAAAGAGGATTCCGATGCAAACAATCAATGTCGTGTGGTTAAAACGAGATTTAAGGCTGACTGACCATCAACCACTAACTCAAGCATTATCAACAAAGCACCCAACTGTGCTTTTATATATTGTTGAACCATTGCTATTGAACAACCCACACTATTCTGAGCGCCACTGGCGATTTGTTTGGCAATCACTGCAAGACATGGATGAGACGCTCAAAGCATATGGGCATCGAATCACGGTGCTGTTTGACGATGCCTTAGCATGTTTTCAATCAATTCAAGCGCAATATCAAATCAACGCTGTTTTTTCTCACCAAGAAATAGGACTCAACTGCACCTTTGAGCGCGACAAACAAGTTGCCGCTTGGCTGTATGAGCAGAACATCGACTGGTTTGAGTTCGAACACGGTGCTGTTATCAGAGGTGCAAAAAACCGGCAAGGTTGGGACAAACATTGGGACTCTGTCATGAGAGCCTCAATAAGCCCTATTGAGCTCCAAACCGACTTATTGCATTCATTGGATGCAGAAGCTCTCGGCTGTTCGTTTTCGCCACCATCATCCTGGCTATCAAAATGCAAAGGAATGCAAACGGGAGGAAGCCGGCTCGCTTGGAAAACACTAGAGGATTTTTTTCATCGTCGAGGTCGTGATTACTATCGAAGCATTTCTAGTCCCACAGCCTCACGCACAGCCTGTACTCGACTTTCTCCATATCTCGCTTGGGGTAACATATCCTTGCGTGAAGTTTATCAATACCTTTTGAAACACTGGCAAGTCGCTGGGTTTCGTCGCAGCTTAATTGCATTGTCTTCACGGCTTCATTGGCACTGTCACTTCATCCAAAAATTCGAATCGGAATACGACATGGAGTTTTACTGCGTTAATCGGGCTTACGAACCATTGATTAGACAAAGTAGTACTTTCGATGAAGAAAAGTTAGCAGCATGGAAGTCCGGGCATACTGGCGTACCTTTGATTGATGCCTGCATGCGCTGTTTGCACCACACTGGTTACATTAACTTTCGCATGCGTGCCATGCTGGTTAGCTTTCTTACTCACCACATGAACATGAATTGGCGAGTAGGTGTAACGCATTTAGCGCAACTGTTTCTCGACTTTGAGCCCGGAATTCATTACCCACAATTCCAAATGCAAGCAGGAGTAACCGGGACTAACACAATCCGTATTTATAATCCGATCAAGCAAGCCCAAGAACATGATCCTAACGGTACGTTCATCTACAAGTGGGTACCTGAATTGCAAATGGTTCCTCCCCCTCTTTTATTCGAGCCCTGGACAATGACCCAGATGGAAGCTGTCATGTATCAATTGCAGCCAGATAGCCGTTACCTTGCACCTATTATCGCACCAGACAACGCAGCTAAGGCAGCAAGAGAGCGCTTATGGACGTGGCGGAAACGAGCCGATGTGAAACAAGAAGGCAGACGAATTCTTGCGCGACATGTTAGACCCTCAAAAGAAAGTAGGACGCGATGATCATCTTTCAATCACAATGCGTACAAATGCAAACACACTCCAGGGAACCCGTTGTACCCTCAACTAGTAAGGAACACATTATGTTCAAACGTATCTTAGTTATCGCGGCGACACTGATGGCGACATTATTTTTTATGCTTCCCGTCAAGGCTCATGAGCATGGCATGATGAAAGCCGATATTGTCGACGTTGCCGCTGAAAACGGCTCTTTCAATACGCTTGTTGCTGCGGTGAAAGCAGCGGGCTTGGTTGACACTCTCAAAGGGGAAGGCCCATTTACTGTTTTTGCACCAACGGATGACGCTTTTGCAAAACTGCCAGACGGCACAGTCGACATGCTCTTAATGCCGGAAAATAAAGACAAGTTAGTATCTGTTTTGACTTATCACGTCGTGCCAGGGAAAGTGATGGCTGCCGATGTTGTTAAGCTAGACAAAGCGACTACGGTTCAGGGGCAAGATGTGATGATTAAAACCATGGGCGATAAAGTCATGGTTAACGATGCAAATGTCATTGCAACCGATGTGAAAGCTAAAAACGGTGTCATTCACGTGATTGATACTGTCATCATGCCGAAATAACACCATTCAGAGGGCGGTACACTCCGCCCTTTAGACAGAACTTCTTTCACCCTTAGCACGATTCCTCTTCACTTATCCCCAACAAACCTCCACTCATTCGCCATGGTTATAAAAAAGATAAAAACAAAATTAAAATCAATACCTTGCAAGACGATACTGCATAATATTGACGAGATTAAGATATCGTTATCTTTCAATTTGAGAACAGGATTCCATGTCAGTGACGTTTACTTTTCCACATGTAAATTCTTAAGCTAAATTTTGGCTGCTCAATCACATTTCGGCAAACCATTCGAAAGGGTGGGACGCAAAGCTTCCGGTCTGTCAGCATTTAAAAATCTAAAAGAATGCTCATGATAGCGGGGTTACCATGACGCAGTGTTACAGAAGTCCAATTTCTGTAGCGTTGCTTTATGCTCAGCATGCGCCGGGGTGTGACACTAGTTTGTCAGCCATAACAGAGGACATGTGATGAAATCATTTCCAACCAAATCCGTACTCGCGTTAGCACTTGCAAGCATTAGCTCAGGTGCTGCGGCTCACGGTTATGTATCAGAAACCAATGGTGGTGTCGCTGCAAGTCGCTCGGCACTATGTAAGTATCCAACGCCAGATACTAACGAAAAAAATAATAACTGCGGTGCGATTCAATATGAACCGCAAAGCGTTGAAGGCCCTGATGGCTTTCCCGAAACAGGGCCTCGCGATGGTAAAATAGCGAGTGCCGAAACCGCTTTAGCAGCTGCCCTTGATGAGCAAACTGCCGACCGTTGGGTAAAACGTCCTATTCAAGCAGGCACACAAACTTTTGAATGGACATTTACCGCTAACCACGTGACGCGCGACTGGAAATATTACATCACCAAGCCTGATTGGAACCCAAACGCTTCACTATCACGAGACTCTTTTGATCTAACTCCTTTCTGTGTCGTCGACGGCAATATGGTTCAACCCCCGAAACAGGTAAGCCATCAATGTAATGTGCCTACTCGCGAGGGATACCATGTCATCCTGGCAGTATGGGATGTTGGCGACACTGCAGCCTCATTTTATAACGTGATCGATGTGAAATTTGATGGTGACAGTCCCGTTATTCCAGATTGGAAGCAAGGCGGTCAAATTATTCCTACAATGGATTTAAATATTGGGGATTCGGTTTATACGCGCGTATTTGATCAAGCAGGTGAAAACATAGCGTATAGAACTGAACTAGAAATTACCGATGCAGCAATGGGCCAAGCGAAAAACTGGTCTTACGCACTCGCGACTAAGCTAAACCAAGAACAAGCAAAACTGCAAGCCGGGCAGTATGCAGAGGATAAATTCACTCCTGTTTATGGTACTAATCCGGTGTATCTGCAAGCAAATAGCAGCCTTGAGCGAGTAGAGATCGGTTATAACATTGAAACTCCTGTTCCAGAATACTCACTCACAGTAGATGGCTTAGCAGACGAATATATCATTGAGTCAACACCGACAACGTTGGATCTGACACTAACTGCTGAAGGCGATTTAAATGCAGAACTCACCGTTTACAACCACCATCGCGAACCACTTGCAAGTTGGGCAAACGAAATGAAAGACGGCTCGGTAGAGGCGATATCGCTCGCTTTAAGTAAATCGGAGCCGGGTCACCATATGCTCGTAACACGTATTAAGGATAAAGATGGCAACTTGGTGGATCAGCAAACACTCGACTTTCACTTAAAAGAAGAGTCAGTTACTCCACCACCATCTGGTGAGTACGATTTTGTCTTCCCTGAAGGACTATCTAGCTACACGGCGGGCACAAAAGTGCTTGCCAGCGACGGGGGCATTTATCAATGTAAACCTTTCCCATACTCTGGTTACTGTATGCAGTGGAAAGAAAGCGCAAACCATTACGAGCCTGGAATAGGTTCACACTGGGAGATGGCTTGGGATAAAGTCAACTAAATCACCCTTTGAACGTTACGCAAAAGAGCCTCACTATGAGGCTCTTTTATAATCAAACGCAAAAATAACAATTTTCCCGGTCTAAACCATAAACACCAGATAAACTAGAGAGATGCGCTCGCCCCTCAATCAGCCCCATTTCATACCCTTCTAGTAAAACGGATTGTCGCATTGATAAGCGCTGAACATGAAAATTATCTGGTGGGGCAATTACCCTAACATGTGTTCCTGGTGGAGGGTTACGAATAAACTCCAATGATTGATTATAGTTATCTGCACGTCTTAACATCGCATCCGCCATTTTGGGGTGCTCCGCAAAAAGTTTCTTCATCAGCCATGTGTTCTTAACTGGCTTTTTGGCATAATTCAGTGGGTGAGAGAGTACTACGGTTATGTCGCGAGCCCCTCGACGATAAGCCTCACGCACTGGGATAGAATCAGCGACCCCACCATCGGTATAACAACCGCCAGAAAAACAAGGGGTATGCTTGTAGGCAATCGGTAATGCTGTTGTCGCTTCAATCGCATGGTGAAAATTATCACGTGTCACGCGATAGTAATCTGCCTGCCCTGTATCTACATTTGTTGTCGCTGCGAGAAACGGAACGCCATTAAACAGTTTATTTTCATCGACGGGATACAAGCGATTAGATTCTTCAAACAACCACTTCACATCGATGAGGTCTCCACCTTTAACGAAGCGAGTCGGGTCAAAAAAGCGTTTGCTTGTGGCCAGCTTAGTAATGACGTTAATACTGCGATGCGGGTAGTCGGTCAAATACCCAATCAAATTTGATGCACCAGCAGATACACCGATTGCAAAATCAAACGGTTTATAACTCTGCTCTAAAAACGCATCTAACACTCCGCTTGCGAAGACGCCTCGCATCGCGCCACCTTCTACTACAATTGCTTTTGTTGCCATATTTCCCCCATTCTCCTTGCCAAAAGAGTAATGAAATTCGTGCAATCACAACAATTGAATATTCTTATTATTGAAATAGGTGAAGTCTATTTATTTCTCTCTTAGAAAATGAAAACTAAAGTTCAAAAAATCCGTACCCGTTAGAAATGTAATTGCGGGCTTAACCAAGGTGGCAAGGTCTAAGAGAAATCTAGGAGAAAACCGTTTTATAGGCTTCGCCCGCGCCATCAATGAACATTTGAGTACCAATAACCGCTAGAATTAAGCCCATCATTTTAGTCACAACATTTAGAGCACTTGGTCCAACCGCTTTGACCAATTTGTCTCCAAACAAAAACAGTACATAGGTGATCACACAAAGGACAGCGAAAGAAACGATAGTAATAATGGTTTGATCGAAACCACCCGCTGTCGCAAAGTTCATCGCGGTAGCAATCGTTCCAGGCCCAGCTAATATTGGCATCGCCAGTGGAGACACTGCAATACTCAATGCCGCCCGTTGCTGAGCTGGTGAATACGCCTTCTCTTTGGTTTTCTGATGCGTCGAATCACCTTGAAGCATGTTAAAACCTATCAAAAACACCAAAATGCCGCCTGTTATTCGCAATGCATAAAGCGTGATACCAAACAAATCAAAAATTAACTTACCGGCAATAGAAAATATCGCGATGATAATAAATGCAATAAAAACCGAGCGGAGCGCAATGGAACGGATGGTTTCTTTATCTTCATCAGCAGTTAAACTCAAAAAGATGGGGATATTGGCGATAGGGTTCATGATGGCAAAGAAGCCCATAAACACCGTAACTGTATGAACAATGAGTTCTTTCATATTTTCCACTGCATTTAAATTATTGATTCTAAAAACAGTATATACGCTCTCAAACAGAACGAGTGGTGTATTCTCGATTCGCCTTCACACTTATGCGCCAAGCATTGTTTTTCTTTTGAGATAGTTTACCGACTCATCAAATGTCGCTAAGGTGAGTCTTCAGCCTTTACACGTAACAGGGGATGTTAAGTCACCATGAACAGCACGATTCAAACAATTCTCAATCACCGCTCAATTCGAAAATTCACCTCACAACCGATTGAGAGCGAACAATTAGATGCCATTCTTCAAGCCGGCCTTGCGGCGTCCTCATCAAGCATGTTGCAAGTCGTTTCAATTATCCGCGTGACCGACAAAGAAAAACGTACGCTATTAGCTCAATATGCCGGAAATCAAGGGTACGTTGAAAGCGCGGCTGAGTTTTTGGTGTTTTGTATTGATTACCAGCGCCACGCCAGTATCAACCCAGATGTTCAAGCTGATTTTACCGAGTTAACGCTAATAGGCGCTGTAGACTCGGGCATCATGGCACAAAATTGCTTGCTTGCGGCGGAGTCGATGGGACTAGGAGGTGTGTATATTGGTGGTTTACGAAACAATGCCCAAAAAGTAGACGAATTATTAGGTTTACCTAAAAATACCGCCATTTTATTTGGTATGTGTCTTGGTCATCCAGATCAAGCCCCTGAAGTAAAACCTCGCCTACCTAAGCATGTCGTGGTGCATGAAAATCAGTATCAAGACCTAAGCTTGGATGATATTCAGACGTATGACCAAACTATGCAAAACTACTATGCAAACCGTTCGAGCAATCAAAAACAGAGTACTTGGTCACAAGAAGTCACCAGTAAACTGGCTGGCGAATCACGTCCGCACATCCTGCCTTACTTAAACAGAAAAGGGCTCACTAAAAGGTGATGACTACAGTACGATAGGATCAAAAAAGGCCTCTGAAGAGGCCTTTAGAATTTATCAGCAAAAACTTGCTTAGTTACCGCCTGAACCGCCTGATGGTGGAGCAACCGGATCAACTGGCTTACCAGGCTTCGCATCTGGAACTGGTGGAACGGTAGGTTTGATTTGGTCTACAGGCTTACCTGCAGCAATGTCTTTTTCAACCTGCTCAACAACGTTCTTCGTATCTTCTTCAGAGATTTCTACGTAAATCACTTCTTCAGAATCCGCGCCTGCTTTAGGGTAATGCGGGTATTTCGCAATCACTTCTTCTGCCATTGATTTTGCAGCTACAGCCACGGCTTCAGGTGCAGCTGTTGGGTCCGCTTTAATGATATCAGACACGATATTTGCCGTAGCAACTAGCTTCGTAGCAAGTTCACTATTGCCGCCTTCACTTTGAAGGTTAGCAACTACAGACTCTGTATCACGAAGGATTTCGTCAACTGTTTTACCACTTGCATTGATATCGATACCTAAATTGGCAAATACTTTTTCAGCAGTATCTGATGAGTATACCTCTCCGTCATCTAGAGAGTTAGCTACCAACGTTGTAAATGGAGAACCTGTAACTAAAGAGTCAGCTTGGGCAAGACCTTTAGGAATCTTGTAATCAGACGTAATAGGTTTTCCGTTAGATGCATCTACACTCTTATCAGTATGCTTCAATGTGAAAGTACATTCACCTGGTGCACTCACTACGTCGATATGGCTAATGCGAGCTTTACCAACCATGCCTTCATAGTTTGTTGTTAGCTCATCAGCCTGACCTTTTAAGTCTCCACCACAGTCATAAGATACTTCCATGCCGATAACAGCTGGGTCATAAGCCTGTACTGAGTATGTTTTTACCTCAGGATCGCTGTCACTACCACAACCTGCTAGTAGAACAGCAGCCACACTTGCCGTTAAAAGTTTGATTTTCAAAATTAGCTCCAATATTTGTTGTTATATCCGACCGCAACACGAAGCATAACGGCAGTTGCATATAGTGTAAATAGGATGCATACAACTTTGGCATGAGTTTTTTCACATTACTGCCTGTTTGCTTGTGCAAAATCATGCATTCATCTCAATAACGTTAAATAGACACAATTTTGTCATGTATTCGTCAGTATTTTTTCAAGTAACTTGTTGCCTTTATTGCAACCAGATGGATAATAGTTGACTATTTTTTGTGGGTCGGATTTTCACACCTTCATTAATGAAACTAAGAGCTCTAAGTCGCTAGCAGCCATTTGGAGTGTTTATTACACAAATAATTCTGAATGGACTCGCTTTCTAAAGGCTTAAAACTGCAGTAAATCATCAATATTGATGAAATGCAGTTCAATTAGAATGAATCAATTTCAGTCGGCAAACTTTCTTTCGGTAGTTATAAACCAATGAACACATTTAATAAATTTTTGGGGATATCAGTACTTCCTATCCTTCTTACAGGGTGTACTTTGCCTGGTAGCCACCTTTCGGTCAGTGACAAAACAGTCATGAGCACTGAATCGAGTGATATAGAGTCTCAGGTTACCGTTTATCCCTTAACTTTGGAGCGCGTAACGTCTTTAAATTCAGTGGACCCTTTTTCAAAACCAAACCCAGAGTTAGATATTGAAATCGCAAAATATGAATACGAAGTAGGACCTGGCGATATCCTAAATATCACTATTTGGGATCACCCAGAGCTAACGATCCCAGCGGGCTCATACCGAAGCTCAGCCGAAGCGGGTAACTGGGTGCATTCGGATGGCACGATCTTCTACCCTTACATAGGTGTCGTACATGTTGAAGGCAAAAACGTACGTCAGATTCGTGCAGACATTGCAAGCCGCCTTGCAAAATACATTGAGAGCCCACAGGTCGATGTAAGCGTTGCGGCATTTCGCTCTAAAAAGACTTATGTAACTGGCGAAGTTAACAAGCCAGGACAACAACCAATTACAAACATCCCCCTTACACTTCTAGATGCTGTGAATAGAGCTGGCGGACTGGCTGCCGAGGCTGATTGGCGTAATGCGACACTGACACGCAATGGCGTTGTTGAAAACGTCTCTTTGTATGCTCTGATGCAACAAGGCGATTTAACTCAAAACCGCCTTCTAAAGCCTGGTGATATTGTTCATATTCCTCGAAACGATGCGCAAAAAGTATTTGTTATGGGCGAGGTTAACGATCCGAAATTACTCAAAATTGATCGTAGCGGCATGAGCCTTACTGAGGCTCTTAGCAGCGTTGGTGGTATCAGTGAAATCTCCGCAGATGCTACCGGTGTGTTTGTCATCAGACGTTCAAAAGAAGAAGCTAAAATGGCGGACATTTATCAGCTAGATGTTTCTGACGCTTCTGCTTTGGTGATTGGTACTGAGTTTGATCTCAACCCTTACGACATAGTCTATGTGACGGCTGCACCTGTTAGTCGTTGGAATCGTGTGATTGCTCAACTCGTTCCAACCATTTCCGGCTTTAATGAACTAACCGAAGGTGTACTACGAGTACGCACTTGGCCGTAAAAACAGCGTGCCGCAAGAAAATTATCTCTTGCGGCACGTAATCGATAGCTACTCAGCTCAATTGCGCAATGTAAAGAAGCCAGCAATTCAGTTGAGATCATAAGCATACAATTTAAAGTAGGGTAAGCATTTGTTTTCTAATATTCTTGTCGTCTGTGTCGGTAATATTTGCCGCTCTCCAACAGGAGAGCGGCTTTTGCAGTCTTTACTACCAAACAAACATGTCGCATCAGCAGGAATCGCAGTAGATAAGAGCCATCTAACGGGAAAAGCAGCTGACGAGATGGCAACCACTATCGCGAACGAACGTGGCGTAAGCTTAGATGGACACGAAGCACGACAATTAACACCTGAGCTTTGCGCTCAATACGATCTGATATTGGTTATGGAAAAAGGTCATTTAGAAGCCTTAACCAAAATCGCTCCTGAGGCACGAGGTAAAACGATGCTGTTTGGACAGTGGATAAATGAACAAAACATCCCTGATCCATACAGACAAAGTAGAGAAGCTTTCGAACATGCATATACGCTTATAGAAAAAGCAGCAAAAGCGTGGTCTCAAAAACTATAAGCCGCAAGGCTAAATAAACGCCAATGGCAAGGTATTTAAGAAGTTAAAGTAATGACAACACAAACTATTAAGCAATCACGTCAAGCCGACGATGAGATCGATTTGGGAAAGTTATTTGGGATCATTCTCGATGCCAAATGGCTCATTCTATGTACCGTAGTCCTATTTTCGATTATAGGCGTCGGCGTTGCCATTCTATCAACACCTATCTATAAAGCTGACGCTCTTATCCAAATCGAAAGTAAGAGTTCAGGTGGTATTTCAGCGATGGTTGGTGATATGGGAGAGCTGTTTTCAGCAGAATCATCAGCGACAACAGAAATAGAGATCATCAAATCTCGTATGATCTTGGGCGGTACTGTTGATAAGTTCAACTTAACGACTGTCGTTTCTCCAAACTACATGCCAATTATTGGTAAAGGCCTAGCTCGACTACAAGGTGAGCAAATCAGTCTGAGCGTTTCACGATTTAATGCTCCTTCTTACGCAGTTGGCGTTCCTTTAACTCTTGAAGTTATTGATTCTGAAAAACAGACGTTCAGGCTCTTAGAAGATGACAATAACGTCATTCTAGAAGGTAAAGTTGGTGAACTGCTTGAGAAGAATGGATACCAGTTTTTGGCGACTGAACTTGTGGCTCAAACTGGTGACTCATTCACGGTCAGCAAAATCAGTAAATTAGATGCAATTAATAAACTTCAAGAAAACTTATCGATTAGCGAACGTGGTAAGCAAACCGGGATTATATCTTTAAGCTTCTCTGGTGAAGACCGCGCTAAGATTCAAGATATCTTGAACGACATTAGCCAAAACTACTTCTTACAAAACGTTCAAAGAAATTCTGCAGAGGCAGAGCAAAGCCTCGAGTTCTTGAAAGGTCACCTCCCAGACATCAAAACAAAACTGACCGCTTCTGAAGACGTTTTAAATCGGTTCCGTCAAGAAAATGAATCTATCGACTTAGGCCTTGAAGCTCAGTCAACGCTGAAAGTAATGGTTGAGTTAGAAGCACAGCTAAATGAGCTTACATTCAAAGAAAGTGAGATCAGCCAACGCTTCACACAGGATCACCCAGCTTATAAGTCGCTACTTGATAAACGTGAAACACTATTAAAAGAGAAAGAACGTCTTAATAAACAAGTTCAAAAGTTACCGAAAACACAGCGTGAAGTTCTACGTATGACACGCGATGTAGAAGTAAACCAACAAATCTACATCCAACTATTGAACAAGGTTCAAGAGCTCAACATTATTAAAGCCGGAACAGTTGGCAACGTTCGAATCTTAGATAACGCTCAATCTTTCTCTAAGCCAATTAAGCCGAAAAAAGCGCTTATCGTTGTGCTAGCAACACTGCTTGGCGGTATGGCAGGCGTTGCTTTCGTATTAATTCGTGCAGCATTCCACCGTGGTGTGGAAACACCAGATCAAATTGAACAGATTGGCATGCCAGTTTACGCAAGCGTTCCAAAATCTATTCAACAACTGGAATTTGCAAACAAGCTTAAGCGCAACAAAGGCAGCAACAATGAGCTAGTCCTTCTAGCGGAAGCTAACCCAGCCGATCTTTCCATTGAGGCTCTACGTAGTCTTCGCACTAGCTTGCACTTTGCAATGATGGAAGCGAAGAATAACGTTCTTATGATTTCAGGTCCTGCACCATCTATCGGCAAAACATTTGTATCGACCAACTTTGCGGCCGTCGCTGCGAAAACCGGTCAGAAAGTGCTGCTTATTGATGCGGATATGCGTAAAGGTTATTTGCAGCAATGCTTCGGTCTACGTTGGGACAACGGTCTTTCTGATTACTTGAGCGGTAAGACATCCCTTAGCAACATCATTAAATCTACATCCATTGATAATTTAGATGTTGTGACTCGCGGCCAAGTACCACCAAATCCGTCAGAACTTCTTATGCACCCTCGCTTCAAGAGCTTTGTTGACGAGATGTCTGCACAATACGATCTAGTCATCATCGATACACCGCCTGTACTTGCAGTAACGGATCCAAGCATCGTTGGTGCACTTGCTGGCACCACATTGATGGTAGCTCGCTTCGACCAAACGACATTGAAAGAAATTGAGGTAGCACGTGGTCGCTTCGAGCAATCAGGTGTAGAAGTTAAAGGTGTGATTCTCAATGCGGTTGAGAAAAAAGCATCTAACTCATACGGCTATGGATACGGCTACTACAACTACGCGTACAAAAGCGAATCATGAATTAATCTAGATCGCTAATTTGACCAAATATTACAAAGCCCTGCTAGAAACAGCAGGGCTTTTTCTATTGCACTCTTAATTGCTTGTACGTCAACAAACTGAGCGAGACAAAGAATATTGGGTCACTCCAACCAAAACCGACAAATACTCCTGTAATGCTGGCATAGGTAGTAATCACAGCCCCTAACCCATTAGTAATCAATAATGCCTTAAACAGCTGTTTCGCAGTCTTACCAGATTCCACATCACGTAGCATCAAACTCACCGCAGCGATTCCACCTAAAAAGATCGACGTATGTTGCGATAAAAACAGCGCGTATTGGTCGTTAATTTGTACGCCATACATCGGCCACATCATGGTTGGTACAAAAAACAACGCAAAAGCGAATACCGTATATATGACACCATGAACGGTTAGAAAAGTGCGGTTGGTCCTCATCTCCTTATCCTCCAATAGGCCCTTGATTGATCGTCGTTAACGGCACATTGATATCGAAGATTTGACCTCGTACTTCGACTACGCCCATTTTTCGTAAGCGTGCGGCATGCATTTCGAGATAAGCTTGCGCCGTGGCTTCATCTTCAAAAAGATAGATACCACCACCGAGTTTGTCTTTTTCGCTTTCCGTCCAAATTTTCCAAATCATGCCCGGCTCTTGGTTAATCGACTTAGCTAAGTCGACCAAAGCATTCGACATCTCTTCACCAAACGGACCATGAAATTCAAAATCAACTTGCAATAATTTCGCCATCTTGAGTCTCCTCTTCTTACTGACTCGCTTTCGATGACAAGATTATTACCTTTATAAAACTGACAAAAAAGTTCATAATTTTGCCATTAACTGTCTAAAAAATTGACTCATGAGACTAAAAACGACCTTAGAACAATGGCAAACGCTACAAGCGATTGATCAAGAAGGCAGCATTCAATCCGCAGCTTTGCTGCTCAACAAGAGCCATACCACATTGATCTACTCGGTGAGGAAGTTAGAAGACCAACTTGGTATTCAACTTATAGAAGTACGAGGACGCAAAGCAGGTTTGACTGAGCACGGTAAAACCATACTGCGTCGTGCACAATCCATGCTTGAACAAGCGCGGGAACTGGAAGTCATCAGCGAGCAGTTAAAAAGTGGGGTGGAATCTCAAATCACGGTCGCAGTAGATCATCTTTGTGACCCTTGTTGGCTTTATGCACCACTCAGTCAATTTTTGGAGGACAACAACACGACCTCCGTTCAAGTGGTTGAAACGTCACTGAGCAAAACAACCGAAATGGTCGTAAATAAGCTCGCTGACATCGCAATCATCAACTTACCGATAACCAACTACCCTGCCGAAGCATTTGGCGTAACAACCATGCTGCCTGTAATCGCAGCACACCATCCACTCGCTAAAAAGCCGCATGTTTCCATCGACGATTTTGCAACCACCAGCCAAATTGTCATCCGTGACTTAGGCAATTCAGACAAAACGAAAAGAGATGTGGGTTGGTTACGCGCACGTCAGCGTATTACCGTCGATAACTTCGACCACGCTTTTCACGCCGTAGAGCAAGGCGCTGGATTTTGTCGGCTACCAGCGCACTTAGTCGCAGCCCGCAAGAGCGATAAAATTAAAGTATTGGAGATCGAACACTCCCATCAATATCAAGTTGCGCTGCACCTCACTTTGCCCAAAGGAGCCAAAAGTGGTCCTGCGACTCAAGCGCTTTATCGTACTTTACTCAAAAGTGTAGAAACTCGAGCCTAGCGACAGTGGTATTGAGTTGAATCGCTAGTGTTATCGCCTATTGATTCTCCCTAAATATAGAGAAACGGCCATTTTGTGACGCTACACTCTCACAAAAGGTTGCACGAAGGATAGCGACCACCTACTATCACTCTGCTCATGCCTAAAGCACCCAACACTCGCGGAAAGAACTCGGTTCACGGCAATATCCTCACCTGCTTGGTTTAGCAGGCACAATCTGTTTTTACCTTCTTTTTAGCTTCTATTTAGGCGAGTGTGGAAGAAATAAGAAAGGTGAAATATGAACTCTACAAATAGCTTCTCGATCAATATCAATCAGCAAAAATCCATTGCTAAAAAAAGGCTCAAAGCTATCCGCCTATACGATGACACTACGTTGGAGTTAGTTAAGCGATGTCACTCCAAACCAGAGTCATTGACTCCCAATACAATTCAATTGGCTGACGTTCAACATGCACTCGCAAGAGAACTGGGCTTATCCAGTTGGAGTAAACTAAAAGCTCATGTCGAAGAGCTAGAAGCGCACAAACGAGCCATCAAAGAACAAAAACCGCCCCTAGATGCGAAAGTAAAAACGCTACACGTTCGTTGTGGCCACGACATTCAACAACAACTTAAAGCCAGCGGATTTGAAGGGACATTTTTAGCCCTGATCGATCCGCTTTGTATTGGCCCCATACCAGCAACACCACAGAACTTCCTTGCCATTCGTGCCCAATATGTCGTAGAGACTCTGCTGCCTGTGATGAAGCGTGAAGACTCGGTTCAAGATATAGTCACATTGGAACAATCAAACCTCGATCTGTTGCAAAGTGATGTATTTGAACGAATCGTCTTTTGGGTCGAACATGACAGCTATGATCAATTGATGCTAATTCGTGCTCTAACACTGTTAGAGAATGTAGAGAACAAAGTGATAGAGATCATTGAGTTGAACCAGTTTCCGGGTACTGAGCGATTTATCGGCTTTGGGCCGTTGCCTGAAGAAGCTATTCGTTCTTGTTGGCGATACCGTAAACCTGTGACAGCAAAATTATTCAGTCAGGCTAAACGGTGTTGGCACGCTATTACATCACCGACACCTATTTCCATAGTTAATTTGATTCAGCTGCATAACCTGGATTGCTTGCCCAATATACTCAACGTGCTTAAACGCCATTTGCAAGAGTTACCTAATTCACAAACTGGATTGAGCTTGACACAACACCTCGCACTAAAGGTTTTGAACTCGCAAAATCGTTCAATTCCCATCAAAGATTGGTTTGAGCAATATCAACAACTAGAACCTCTTCCTTACCTAGGAGACGTGATGTTTTACGCGTTACTCCTCCCTCTAGCACAGTGTCAAACACCTTTGATCACGATTGAGTCACGTGAAAGGCACTGGTGGGAACAAAGCGTCCGTATCACTGAGGCTGGCAAGCAGTGTTTGGAAGGCTTAATACGAGCGAAACAATGCTATTGGGTTGGAGGGATTAAAAATACCAGTCAAAGTTATTGGAGCTGGGATCACCTCCAACTAACTACACTTGCCAACCATCATTGAGTTGACAAATATGAAAGCATAACGGGTTCGTTGGCTCTGATGAACACTCAATACTAAATTATCCCTAAAGAAGCGACCGCTAGCCTGAATATAACTTAAATAGTTATGCAGAAATGCATCCACTCCAAGAGAGTATGCACTCTATCTCTTATTAAAATTTATTGTAAATCCTCTTTGTTATCGGTTGTATATTCGATAAAATTGTTAAAATACAAACTTTTCATCCGGCCAATTCGTTAATATTTGGTTAAAATCCCATTTTTATTAGTGATAAAGTTCACATCTATTAACCATTTAGAGGATTATTCTTTCGTATTTTCTCACTCCGCTGCTAATCTGCTCGCCGCTTTGAAGTGAACTCAAGGTGCATAACTATAAGGAGTGTTCTCATGAATACCAAGAAACCGATGTCGCTTACCAGCCGCGTAATTTTAGGTATGGTTGCGGGTATCTTGACAGGATTTGCAATTCGCACACTTTTTGCCGACAACGGATTTGTCGACGCATACATTGTTAATGGATTATTCGAAGTTGGTGGACAGATCTTCGTTGCCAGCTTAAAAATGCTTGTTGTACCGCTAGTATTTGTTTCGTTAGTTTGTGGTACTAGCTCTCTCAAAGACCTCTCTACACTGGGTCGCATGGGCGGTAAAACCCTCGCTTTCTACGTTACGACAACGGCTATCGCGATTACGCTTGCTCTAACTATGGGTACTCTATTCCAGCCAGGGGCAGGGGCAGATCT
The DNA here is from genome assembly GCF_033338675.1 of Vibrio sp. Vb1574. Lineage (NCBI taxonomy): Bacteria > Pseudomonadati > Pseudomonadota > Gammaproteobacteria > Vibrionales > Vibrionaceae > Vibrio > Vibrio sp. Vb1574. The sequence continues at coordinate 147,041 of NZ_JAWOTC010000004.1, read as the reverse complement.
AACGGCAGCAAGTTCATTCAAATCAGCCGAAGCGCCATCTTTAGGTCAGGTGATCATCGATATGTTCCCGACCAACCCAATCAGCGCAATGGCAGAAGGTAAAACTCTGCAAGTTATCGTGTTCGCCGTGCTATTCGGTATCGCGATCAGTGCAGCGGGTAAACCAGGCGAACGCATCGCAGCATTCTTCTCTGATCTGAATGAAGTGATCATGAAACTGGTCGCGATTTTGATGAACTTGGCACCTTATGGTGTGTTCTTCTTAATGGCGAAGCTATTTACTGGTCTTGGTCTGGGCGCGATCGTCAATCTGGCAGAGTACTTCTTAGTACTGGCTGGTACGCTTGTCCTACACGGTCTAGTTACTTACAGCTTAATGTTAAAAGGTTTCACAGGTCTAAACCCAATTACGTTCCTACGTAAGATGGAAGACGCAATCATGTTTGCTTTTTCTACAGCATCATCGAACGCGACGATTCCAGTGACAATGGAAACAGCAAAGCACCGCATGGGTGTTGAGAACCGTGTATCATCGTTCACAGTACCACTTGGTGCAACCGTGAACATGGACGGTACGGCGATCATGCAGGGCGTAGCAACTGCGTTTATTGCTCAAGCTTTCAATATTGATTTAACTATGGGCGATTACCTAATGGTTATCATGACGGCAACTCTGGCGTCTATCGGTACCGCAGGTGTTCCTGGTGTGGGTCTAGTAATGTTGGCAATGGTATTGAACCAAGTTGGTCTGCCGCTTGAAGGTATCGCACTTATCATGGGTGTTGACCGTCTTCTTGATATGATTCGTACCGCGGTAAATATCACTGGTGATAGTGCTGTGACCGTCATCGTTGCGAAATCAGAAGGTGCATTGGATGAAGCTCGCTTCAACGACCCAATGGCAGGCGTAGCCGAAGAAGAAGTGCACCTGAAACGCGCGGAAGCTTAAACCCTTCCAAGTTAAATTATCCTGTCTAAGCAAAAACCACCTTACTCTAAGGTGGTTTTTTATTTCCAATTAACCCGAAGTCAAAAAGGTTTAGATAAATTTCTCGTCCCCCGAGGTTGTTTCAATTACTAATCGGTAAGTAGTTAGATTCTATATTAGTTCATCTAGAGGGTTAAGATAACTCGCCTATGTTTATCACTTTGAAAATGATATAAGGAACATTTTCATCATATAGAGATACAAATTCCATTATCAAATTAAAGTTCAAAACCAAATCGCGATAGATAGTAGTCTGATAATTAAGTTGGTACTAAGATACATACATCATAATTTCATGTTTAAAAATAGTCTTTTTTATTCATTTTCTCATTTCCAATACTTGCATTAGGTTTCAACGAAAGTATGTTCGATTTTTTTAAGAAATTTAAATATACATTAATCCCAGAGGTAAAAGGTACTTTAGTTCTTGATCAAAGACCTCTAGAAAATGTAACGGTTTACTTAGAAGCTAATTTTTTAAAAAATAATTACAAAAGGAGTTCAAGTACTAATGAGTTAGGTGAATTTCACTTTAAACCAGTCATACATGCTCAAAGGTTCAAAGAATCAGCTTTGAATCAAACATATTCATATATCGGAATATATACCTATATAAATGAAGAAAAGAAATATATTTGGGAGTCTCAGTTAAACTACGTTTCACCACCTATATTTATAGAGGACAACTTAAGTAATCTTTACTGTGAGCTTGAAGATACCGAGTTTCGATACTTTTTCAAGAATATCAATCTAGAAAATGCTGGAGATCTAATGGTTATTAGCAACTGCAATTTAAATGGATTTTTATATAAAAGACATTTTTCATAGAGTTTATGATTGTGATGATTATTAAACTCAAAGTTCTTTAAAAGAAAAAGCTATACCTGCACGCCTCAATCAAGTTTAAACATATCAATCAAAGTGCTAATTCGCAGAATATTTCTCTAAAGTAATTCACTACTTAACTTTCGTATACTCCTGATTCTACATAACCAGTTAGTTTGCACTGACTGTACACATAAGTATCATCTTCACCATTTCCAAAATAAGAAAAAGCGAAGTAGTAAACTTCATTGGTTACTTCACAATTCAAATTTCCCATATTTTCTCTAGCAAACTCATAAGTCTCATAACCATCAATTGAAGACTCCCATATCGTCACCTCTTCTCCATTTGCTAGATGAGTCTTCAGGAAAACGAGCACGTATTTCTGATCTAAGTTCAATAAGTCTTGAGACTCATGCTCTTCAAATGCAGGGAAGGCAAACGATCCGTTAGCATCAGTAATAGTTTGAAACTCATGAATGGTTCCACGCACACCGACTCGGAGGACCACTAATTGAGATGACAATGGTTTTCCGTTCAAAGTTAGCATACCAATAATATCTGGCGTATACCTGTACATGAAAGGTTTCTCTTAGATAAAAACTTGAATCTGAAAGTACCCTTTCAAATCGAGCAAATCTACTACGGAAAAACGTATTGTGACGAGCTCGTGTGCTTTGAGTAAATGTTAAAAATAACAATTTCTTGTTTGCGCTAAACCAAACATAGAACATGTTTGATGGGCCATACCTACTCCACCATCGAGTTCAGTTTTTCTCTAGCTTGTGCTTCGTGTTCTTTAGTGATGGCATTACCGACTGAGTTCGCGGCTAAGGTAAGTGCCGCCATATCATCGGTAAAACCGACGCCAGCTAGTACGTCTGGCACCATATCTGTTGGTAGGACGAAGTAAGCCAGCGCGCCACCTAAAATAGCCTTGTGGCGAACAGAGGTGTTGGAATCTGCCATCGCGAGCCATGATTTTATGCCCATTACGGCAATTTCTTCACCCGCTTTCTTAACCGACCCTTTCATTTTTCGCCAGAATGTTTTCTCATCTGGCGCTTGCATCGTTTGATCTTTGGCGTCTTTCGGCGCCGATTTTACAGACATTGTTGTGGTCATCGTTGCCTCCGAAATTTATGACTATGTCCAACATATTAATAAATCGAACCTGAACGCAAGATTAATAACAAGAAATGATAGTAAAGTGAAACACAGATAGAAAAATCCCCAAACCGAAGTCCGGGGATTATTGCCTTGGAAACAAAAAGTCTTGGAAAACAAAAGTTTTGAAACCAAAAGCTTTGGGAGCCAAGCTTTAGAAGCAGAATGCCTTATTGAACAATCTTCTCCAGTACACGTATCAACATTTTGATACGTGGTTCAATAGACTCAAGCAACAAGTACTCTTGATCGCTGTGGAAGCCCGCACCGATAGGTCCTAGACCATCCAAAGTTGGAACACCAAGAATCGCCGTGTTGTTTGCATCAGAGCCACCACCTACTTCTTTCCAGTTGATTTCGATCGCCAGTTCACTTGCGGCTTCTTCAACTAGCATCATCAGGCTTTCTGTTTGTGGGCTTGGCACCATAGAAGGCTTATAAGCTTCACGAACCAACTCAATTCTCACGCCACCAACGAATGGTGTTTCCAGCATGCCATTTAGCTTGCTATCGACATCATCGTATTCTTCGTTGCTCCAGAAACGCACATCCACGATCGCTTCCGCGTGCTCAGGGACGATGTTCGCACCGTTGCCGCCAGAAACAATGCCGACGTTCAATGTGGTACCAGATTCAAAGTTGGTCATTGCATTGACAGCCAAAATCCAATTCGCCATCTCAGTGATTGCGCTGCGGCCGTTTTCTGGCTCGTTACCTGCGTGAGCAGCAACGCCATTAAAGGTCATTTTGTAGCGAGCCATGCCTTTGCGCGCTTTCACTAAACCACCGTCTGCACGTGCTGCTTCTGCAACCAGCACATTCTTAGCGTTTTTCGCAACTGATTGAATCCAATCCACAGAGTCCAGAGAGCCCGTCTCTTCATCTGGGTTCATGCAGATAGCGATAGACAACTTATCCAACACCGCTTGGTCTAGATTGCGCATCGCGTATACGATGTTCAGCAAGCCAGATTTCATGTCCGAGACGCCCGGACCGTAGGCTTTCTCTGCATCTTGAGACATTGGACGAAGCTCAGCAGTACCCACAGGGAACACGGTATCCATGTGACCAATCAGCATTACGTCGATTTGCTCAGCTTCCGGCTTGTTTCGAACTTCAAGACCGATGCCCGCTCTGCCACAGTCGATGCGTTTTACGCTCCAACCTGACATCGCTTGGTACTTCTCTTCAAATTGAGAAGCGATAAACTCGATACCATCAGTCGTGTAAGTGCCACAATCCACATTAATCAGCGGACGTAGCTCTTCTAGATATTCATTTAGAGAGAATTGCATGACTCACTCCTAGACAAACAGATTCATCACCAGCATTGCGCCAAACGCGTTCAATACTGAGATTGCAATCATAACTGGGATGTAACGACCTTCAGTACCAATTGGACCCATGATACGACCCATGTACTGAACTTGAGAGCCCATTAGGTAGATAGCAGGCGCAAGAATCGCAATGTGCGTACCGTTCAGGATACCTTGGTCAAACAGCGTAATCACTACGCCAACCGCACCGCCCATCGACATCCAAGCACCGATCAATACCGCTGCTGCTTCACCCGGAAGACCAAACACTGCCATGATTGGAGAAAACACCGTGCCCATCAGATCCAACGCGCCAGTGATTTGAAGCGCTTTGATGATAACGAACGCCATCAATACGTTAGGCACCGTAGAGGTAGTCGCAATTACCCAGCCTTTCTTAGCACCCTCGACGAAGATATCCGTCACCATTGGTTTTTTCGCTTTAACGTCACCCATTATGCCGTCTCCTCTTTTAGGTTCTCTGATTTGTTTTGGTCTTGCTTGTCTTCTTTACCTTCCGTCATGTTCAGGTAGATACGGAACAGGTTCGCGCCGATGATCTTAAATGCGAACATCACCACAACTGCTAAACCAATAGAAGACGTTACTGCTAGAGAGCCGTCAGCCATCGTCAGTGTGAACAGCACAGCACCCGATGAGAAGAAGTTCACGATGGTTGCACCTGCAGTGAACTGGAACATGGTAAATACGTCCGTTTCACGCTTAGTTAGGTGACCTTCATCTTTTAGCTGACGCGTCATTGCCGCACCTGCATCGGTACTTTGTAGAGAAGCAATTAAAGCCAGACCAGAGTTACCAGGGATGCCCATTAGAGGACGTAGAAGAGGAGTAAGAAGCTTACGAGCTGCTTCAAGTGCACCGTAGTGCTCAAGTACGTTGATCATACCTAATGCGAACATAACGGTTGGAATCAAAGTAAGTGCGAAAATGAAACCGTCACGAGCACCGCTACCGCCAGTACCACGGAAAGATGTGGTCGCAGCTTGTACCTCGCCATCCGCACCTTCCGTTACGCCGTAAGCCACTTTACCGAAAGAGCCATTAAGCGTTGTAAAGTCGAATACACCGTACCATTCGTTGGATTGCATCAGACCAGAAAAGAACACAACCGCAAACGCCAGAGCAACGTAGCACCCCAGTGTAACTTTACGCTCAGTTTGAACAGGAATTTTCATAACATTACCTACACATGTGGACCTTAACACATATGTTCACCTGAATAATGTGCTAGAGAGATGATCAAAATCAATCCGTCTGCCGAACATTATCGCGACTCAGTTATGAAGTTTTATTTTATGATTCCAATCACAATTGAAAGATAATAAAAATTTGTGCTAACAATTAGGTATATTAATCTATGTTGATAGTTCACGACTTCTTCATCAACTCAACAAATGATTCTGACGAATATTGCTTTCTACAACATGCATGACGTACTTCATACTTTGGCATTGAGGCAACATCGATTAACTCGAAAGTAACATTCAGCCACGAAATTTAGGTTAGGATGGCCCGGTCATATGTAAACGGCATAAACCAGAATTAACAGGACTATACGACCCATTGTTACGCTCACAATATAAAATAGCCAAATGGACACTCGCCCTCGTGCTTTGGGTGGTGATGATATGCTTAAGCCAAAATTCTGGTTTCTCGAAAAACTGCCCGAAGGCTCACCAAATACAGAGTCAGCAAGATGAGAGTGTGAATTTATCACCATCTTGCGACCTTTCAGAAAAGCTGGTTCAAGCGTACCAACATCAGTTTGATCATATTCTTATTCCATTTTTTCTGTTTGCTTTGATTGTGGCGCTGCCGATGACAACCACAGCAATTCGTTATCTGGAATACACAGAACCGATACCGGAAAAGTATCGGGTTCACCTAAAACTTTGCGTGTTTAGAGAATAAAGCCAGCAAGGCGAGAGACCTTTCTGCCTGACTTTTGTGCATATTTTATTCACTTCACATAACAAACAACGAAATTTAAAAGTTTTAGGAAATATTATGACATTCACTCGTACACTTTTGGCGTTAACGATGGCTATCGTATCTGCCGTATCTTTCGCATCAGAAAAGACCGCAGAACAAAAGCTAGAGGAAGTTAATCAGATACTAAAAGATAACCCTCAAATTCTTGATTCATTGCACCAAAACCTTCAAGAGTACATTGCGTATCAACAGTCATTTGGCGACACCTTGAAGGAGGTTCGTCAATATCTAAGTGATGGCAAACATTCCTCTTTTGGTGCTGAAAACCCTGAGTTAACCATTATTAACGTAACAGACTACAGCTGCCCTTTTTGTAAACGTTTAGAAGGAGAGCTGGTCAAAGTTGGTAAGGAATATCCGCAGGTAAAAGTGCTTAACCTCAATGTCTCTTTTAAAGAACAATACGAGAAAAACGGCTACAACTCGGCAAGTTACGCATTAAATGTTTGGCAAAACCAGCGAGATAAGTACGAACAAGTGCATGAGTTATTGGTGAAAAAACCGGGCGCACATGACGCACGTTCCTTAAATCAAATCGCGAAAAAAACGGGGACAGAAGCGCAGCTTGTCGACGACAAAGAGACCAAGGCGTTGCTTGATAAAAACTATCAGTATTTCACGCAACTTGGTTTACGCGGCACGCCTGCGTTGATCATTAATGATCAAGTCATTCCTGGCTATGTGCCGTTTGACGAGCTAGAACAAGTCATCGACCAAGAACTGGCGAACTAAAACAACAAAGCCCTTCCCTGATAACTCAAGGAAGGGCTTTTTCTATCTAGGCTTAAAACGAAGTTCTAACTACTTTTCGCGACCCACAAACGCCACAACGACTTTGTCATTGCCAAGCGAGCGAGAGAACACATACGCACCTTCTTGTTCAATCACTTGATGTTGACCTGCACCAATCGCTGGGTGCGCTTTACGGAACTGACCAAGGGTTTGCCAGTGTTTGAGTAGCGCTTGCTTCTCATCCGATAGCTTCCACACCATGTCAGAACGTGTGCCTTGGTGGAAATCATCCGCGTAAGGACCAATGTTACGACCAACTTCATCACCATAATAAACCTGAACAGCACCAGGACTCAGAAGCAGTGCATTCGCGGCGTTACGCTGCATACCGTAATCTTTGAAGCGAGAGAAGAACAGCTCGGTATCGTGAGAAGACATGTAGCTCACAGGGTTAAAGTCTTTCTCATTGGCGATAGTATCTGCGTAACTTTGGTAAGTGTCTGCCATTTGGCTGAAACACGCCGCGCCTTTGTCTAACTTCTTCTGCATGTCGAAGTTAATCAACGCGTCAAAGCCATCGTCAAAGTAAGGGCTGCGATAAGCGGTATGTCCCCATACTTCACCCATCATCCAGAATGGCTGACCTGACTTACCGTTCTCTTTACGCCATTGCTCAAGGCTGCTTGATGCCTCTTCTTTCAAGCGTTTCCACACATCGCCTTCAACGTGCTTCACCGTGTCGACACGGTAACCATCAATACCAAAGCGTTTCACCCAATCAGTTTGCCACTCAATTAGGTAGTCCGAGACGGTGTAATTATCACGCGCCTCAACGCGAGTGCCAGGGTTATCCAATAGCCATTGAGCTGGCTTCACGGCTTTGTCTGATTCAGTGATAAAGTCAGGCAAACCCGCCAATGACATGGTGATATCACTGCTGCCCGGAACTGGGTATCCCGGTAGACCTGTTCTTATCCAGTCACCGCCCCACCATTTCGCCCAGTTTGGACTCTGGTAATCAATATTCTGGTGGTAGCTATGCCAATTTTCACCCGCTTTTGGTTGCCAATCCCCCCACTTCTTAGGTAGTTCAGCGTTTGGTTTTAACACCTCAATACCATCAAATTGCAAATCGGCTAACGTTGAGTAACCGGTGTGGTTGATTACTGCGTCCATCAATACTTTAAGGCCACGTTTGTGTGCCTCTTCCACCAGCTTTTTCAGGTCATCTTCGTTACCGAAGTTCTCATCAATCTTGGTGAAATCACGCGTCCAGTAACCGTGGTAAGCGTAAAATGGGAATGAGCCGCTATCGCCGCCGCCCACAAAACCATGCACTTGCTCAACAATTGGCGACAGCCAAATTGCATCTGTACCTAGGCTCTTGATGTAATCTAGCTTTTCGATCACGCCTTTTAGGTCACCACCGTGGAAGGTACCAATCTCTTCTTTGCCGTCTTTCTTTCGCCCATAGCTGTTATCATTGCTGGTATCGGCATTGTTAAAACGGTCGACCATCACGAAGTAAATGTTGGCATTACGGTAATCAAACGGTACTGCTTCTTTGGTTTTCTTCACTGGCTCTAGTAGCACCAAACCGCCGGAATCTTTGCTTGGTGTCAGCGATACTTGCTGATCTTTTACTTCGACCATTTGACCAGAATAGGCATCACGCAACTTGGTGCCATCGGGGAAACTGTCACCCAGCGCGATGGTGACTTCGCCGCCTCGGTAAACCTCACATTGCACTTGTGGGATTGGGCGTTTGAATTCTGTCTTGGCAGCTTTCTTAGGTTCACGCTTGAAGCGTAGAGTTTTGGCTTCCGCATCAAAAGCAAAAGAGTAATCGCCAGTAAAACGGATTTTTAACGGCAGTTCTGTTGGTTTTCCGCAGTTCAGCGCGATAGGTTTGTTGAATTTGACCTTCTGACCATCAGGCGCGACACAGTCGCCTTCAACACCCGTGATTTTGAGCGTGTATCCGTCTTTGGTTAAGGGCACAACCAAAGGTTGCTCTGCACTTAAAGGAAAGTCACGGCTGTTGGTCGTGGTAGAAATGGTGATGTTTGGCTCGGCGATGGCACTTGCCGATGCAAGCAATAAGGTCGTCGTAATCAGATTCAGTTTCATCGTTCAGTCCATTGGTTGCGCATAGGCGCAGTATTCGTGTTGTAGTTTTATTCACACTAATAGTAAATGGATGAAAAACTGAGCACATCATTCTGAAAGGCTACGCCCTAAAGCTTGTGACGCTTCACATTTTGCTTTTATTGGGGCGTAGTTCTATTTACGAGCAGGATAAAAGGGAGTTTAAAGCTGCACGCTGCCTAGGTTGCGCATTTGTCTCATCGCCCAATTGACGCGGCTGATGGTGTAAGAAGTCTGAGGGTAGACTTTGATGCGATACGGATTTGGCAGCACCACCGCAAGCCTTGCTGCTTGGCGTGTTGAAAGTTGTTTAGCTGGAATACCAAAGTAGTTTTGTGCAGCGGCTTCCGCCCCATAAATACCCGGCCCAAACTCCACCACATTCAAATACACTTCGAGAATGCGTTCTTTACTCCACATTGCTTCCATCAGCAGAGCAAAATAAAGTTCATACGCTTTGCGCACATAAGAGTGTGAAGGAAACAGAAACACGTTCTTTGCAGTTTGCTGAGTAATCGTGCTCGCACCGCGAGAGGGACCGTTCTCGCCAGACTCTGAGATCACTTTAAACAAGGAATCAAAATCCACTCCGTAATGGGTCGGGAACTTTTGATCTTCTGTCGCAATCACGGCCAGTTGAATGTGTTTAGAAATATCACTCAAAGGCACCCATTCATTTTGACTCTCTTCAGGAAATCCTTCAGGAGGAGAAATCATGCGGCTGATCTTCCATCCCCAAATTGGTGGATCGATGTATTTCACTATGCCAACGAGCATCACTGGTAAAAGCAAAAGCACCAATAAGATATTGAACAGAAGGGATTTAATCTTTCTCAAAGTCCGACCTAGCCTGATTTAACAAAACAATATGATGCAAGTATAGAGTATGCAGTCTGTTTATCGTTAGTGAAAACTTGGTCAAAAAAAGCCCGATTTACAATGTAAAACGGGCTTAGAATTTGATTAGACTAAATTATTTGTGCAGCTTGTAGAACACGGTTGAAAGTGGAGGCAAACGAAGCTCAAGTGATTGAGGCAGTGATTCACTTTCAACTTTTTCCGTTTTCACACTGGTCAGCACTTTAAAATCGCTGCCGCCGTATTTGCTGTCGTCTGTATTCAGTAGCAGTTCGTATTGACCTGCATTTGGAACACCTAAACGGAAACGCTCGTGTGGTACGGGCGTAAAGTTGGTGATGATCAGAATACGCTCACCTTCTTTACTAATACGCTCGTGCGCTAGGATGCTCGCATCCGCTTCGTCTTGTAGACGCCACTCAAAACCAGCAGGAACACAATCTTGATCGTGCATCGCCGCTTCATTTCGGTATAAGTGGTTCAAATCTCGCATCAGCTTTTGGACACCTTGATGACGCTGATATTCCAGTAAGAACCATTGCAACTGATCATCGTGGTTCCACTCCGCCGTTTGGCCAATTTCCGCGCCCATAAAGTTCAGCTTTTTGCCCGGTTGACCATACATATAACCGTAGTATGCTCGTAGGTTTGCGGTTTGCTGCCATTCATCACCCGGCATCTTGTTATGGATAGAGCCTTTGCCGTACACCACCTCATCGTGAGAGAGAGACAAGACGTAGTTCTCGCTGTGCGCATAAACCAGCGGGAATGTGATGGTATTGTGGTGGTATTTGCGGTGAACAGGATCTTCTTTGATGTATGAAAGACTGTCGTGCATCCACCCCATATTCCACTTGAAGCCAAAACCTAAACCACCCATAAAGGTTGGCGCAGACACGCCCGGAAACGCCGTTGACTCTTCCGCAATCGTCATCGCATTCGGGAAGTGCTTGTACACTTCTTCGTTCATCCATTTTAAGGTTGCGATTGCGTCGTAGTTTTCGTTGCCACCGTCGACGTTTGGTACCCACTGATCGTGACTACGTGAATAATCGAGATAGAGCATCGACGCGACAGCGTCCACGCGAATGCCATCGATATGGAATTGTTCAAACCAGTACAGCGCATTCGATACAAGGAAGCGACGCACATGTTCACGGCCTAAATCATAGATGTATGAGTTCCAGTCTTGGTGCCAACCGCGACGCGGATCTGGATCATGGAACAGAGGCGTACCATCAAAGTTCGCTAAACCATGATCATCCGATGGGAAGTGCGCCGGTACCCAATCCAGCACAACACCGATACCAGCTTGGTGACACGCATCCACGAAGAATTTGAAATCATCAGGGGAGCCAAAGCGGCTAGTTGGTGCAAACAAGCCAACAGGTTGATAGCCCCATGAACCATAGAATGGATGCTCAGACACAGGCATCAGTTCAACGTGGGTGTAGCCCATATCCACAAGGTATGGCACCAACTGCTCCGCGAGTTCGCGGTAGTTCAGGAAATCACCTTTCTCGTCGCGCTTCCATGATCCAGCATGTAGCTCGTAAAACGATAACGCTTCATCACGCTTTTGCGTCACTGCACGGTTTTGCCATTTCGCATCTTGCCATTGGTAACGCTTGTGATCGTAAGTAATGGACGCGAACGATGGGTATTGCTCAGAGTAGAAACCCCAAGGGTCTTGTTTATGAGGAAGCCCTTCCCCATTTGGCCCTTTGAGCTCAAATTTGTATTGTACCCCCTCTTCCAGACCAGGAATGAATAGGCCCCAGATACCGTAGTCTAGGCGTTGCATTGGATGACGACGGCCATCCCATTGGTTGAAGCAACCCACAAGGCTAACAGCCGATGCATGTGGTGCATAAACAAGGAAACGCACACCAGAGATGTTTTCACCGCCACGTTCTAGCGTGACAAAGTGTGCGCCCATGTAGTGATACATGTCTTTTGGCGTATGCAGATGCTCGTACTCTTGGTAGATATTGTGGTACTGGTACGGGTCATCAATAATTTGTTCAACACCATTCCAATCGACCGCTAAACGGTAGTGGGTCAGGTGTAAATCGCGTTGTTCTTTTAAGATGAAACCGCTGTCGCCATCACGCTCAAGCGCCACGCGAGGTTCACCATTAACAAGCAGTTCAACCTTGTTTGCGCCCGGCATCCAAACTCTCAGCGAAGCTTCGTCGTCAATGAATGGACCCAGCGCCGCAAATGGATCTGAGTAAGCCGCCTCAGCAAGCAGTTCGTATGCGCGTTCGTGTTGTTTCTTTATTTTCTTGGTTTTGGTGGTTTTCAAATCTTTCTCCCTAGAGCCAACATCCTTTTCAAGACCAGAGATCTGAATCAAACATCGGTTTCTCCACAGCCAACGTTGTGAACTCACAAAAAGACTCCGCTTCTCACGTTCGTTGCGTAAACGGCGTCAAAATACAAAAATGCCCGCTATTGTCGCGGGCATAATAACGGTACTTCATCCTAACGGATTGTGTTTTAGGAATGAGTGACCTAGACGGAACTTTCGTACCTCTGAGCTAACAAAATTGGTAATCAGCTCGTCCATCTACGCCACTCTAGGCATCTTACTTACTCGCCTGTGCGCGAACTTCAGTAAGGCGTTTAGAAATACGATTCACATCTTCACGGCTGAAGATTTCATCTAGGTTCATCGACAATTTACGACGCCAGTTTGGATACTCATCCACCGTGCCAGGAATGTTGACCGGTTGATCCATTTCTAGCCAGTCTTCAAGCTGAACGCTAAGCAGTGCAGAGTCACCCGCAGCTACGTGCAGTTGCAGCGCTTCGCTTAGGTATGAATCCATTGGCACGTACTGAGCATCATGACCAATGCCTTCTGGCAGATAGCCATGCCAGCGAACGCTGTCTAGAATACCTTGTTTGCACTTCAAGCGGTCAGCGAATAGGCCTTCCAACTGCTGTTCATCAGGGTACAAACCAATCTCACGCCCCATCTTCAAGTCATCACAGTGCCAGAAACCGCGTAGTGTTGGCATATCGTGCGTACACAATGCCGCCATAGACTGCTCTGCGTAATGCTTCGGAGAAATAAAACCACCGTCGTCTTTTGATGTTTCGAAGAAGAAGACTTTGTACGAATGCACACCCGCATCACGAAGGATATCAACGATTTCATCAGGTACAGTACCCAAGTCTTCACCGATTACAGAACACTTATGACGGTGAGATTCCAACGCTAGGATTGCTAGCATGTCTTCAACTGGGTAGTACAGGTATGCGCCTTCTGTCGCTTTCTCGCCTTTTGGAATCCACCAAAGGCGAAGCAGGCCAAGTACGTGGTCGATACGCAATGCACCACAATGCTTCATGTTAGCACGTAGCAATTTGATATAAGCGTCGTAGCCAGTCGCTTCTAAAACCTGAGGGTTAAGCGGAGGCAGACCCCAGTTTTGGCCTAGTGGACCAAGTACATCCGGCGGCGCACCGATGCTTGCATCCAATACTAGCGCGCCTTCGTCTGCCCATGTTTCGCTGCCTGAATCTGCAACACCAACCGCAAGGTCGCGGTACAAACCCACAGCCATGCCTTTTTCTTCGGCTAGCGCTTGTGCTTCTTTGATTTGATCGTCTGCGATCCATTGCAGGTACATGTACAAGTGAACACGATCTTGGTTGTCCTTAATGTACTTCTGAGTACCAGCTGCGTCGAATGTGCGGTATTTCTCAGGGAATACAGGCCAACCCCACATGTTTGCATCTTCTGCATGTAAATCAGCATGAAGTGCATCGAATGCAGCTTGATGTAGCAAGCTGTCGCCGCCTTTTTCAACAAAGTCCAAGAAGGCACGAGCGCGATCGGTGTTTTTGTCTAAATGGCGAGCTTTAAACTCACTGAATAGTAGCGGAAGAACGCTCATTTTTAGTTGCGAAACTTCGGTGTAATTCACCCAATGAGAGTCTCGCGCTTTTTGTAAACGTTGTTGGAACTCTGCGCTACCAACACGCTGTTGTGCTTCTGCACTTAGCGCGAATTCAGGTACAGAGCTTACGTCGATGTACATGATGTTCAACCAACGACGAGAAGACGGGCTGTATGGGCTTGCCCCTTCTGGATTCGCAGGGAACAGCGAGTGAATAGGGTTCAAGCCAATGAAGTCACCGCCACGAGAGGCAATATCACTCACCAGTTGTTTTAGGTCGCCAAAATCACCGATGCCCCAGTTATGCTGAGTACGCAGTGTGTAAAGCTGGATACTAGGACCCCATAGCTTTTTGTGTTGGTTTAGATCGTCTTGTTTGAAACACGCTTTCGGCGTAATGATCAATGACATCTCGTAAGGTGTTTTACGACGCTTACGACTGATGATCAGTTTGTGATAACCCCAAGCCAAGTTCTTTGGCAATGCAAACACTAGAGGGCCACCCTCAGCACGCTCATCACGAACAATTTGGGACTGAAGATAGCCTTCAAGTACCTCTCCTTGTTCTGTTTCTAAACGCCAGCTGAATTCACTCTCACGAGCACTCGTACCTAGGTTTAGTTCCACTTCGACTGGTTCGCCGTCGCGTAAAACAAGAACAGGGGCTAGTACGTCTTTTTTATGTTTCTTTTCAGCAGAAGCCAGTAGTTTTTCATCACTGCTAGTATCGTAGCCAAGCGAAGCGAGCAAGCGGCGTAGCGTCTCCTCAGACACTTTAGCCTCATCTCCCCAAGCACTGACATAGCTATCAGCCAATCTCGCCATTTCCGCGACTTTCTTTAATGCTGTTTGTTCTTTCATCGCTTTCTCCGAAGGTAATACCAACACCTTCCATGTAGGGTTTTATTGTTATCAATAACTTCTTTTGGAAAATGACCAAAGGTAGCGCTTGGCTACCTTGGTCTTAACTAGGTTCTATTAGCGTTTCACCGCTTCAAGTTTCCAGATATTGTTCACGTAGTCTCGGATTGAGCGGTCTGACGTGAACTTGCCAACAAGGGCGGTATTAAGAATGGCCTTCTTCGCCCAGCCAGCTTGATCTTTATATTGTTCGCTCATGTCTTCGTGCGCTTTCACATACGATGCGAAGTCCGCAAGACATAGGTATGGGTCACCGCCATCCAGCAGGCTATCGTACGTTGCACGTAGTAGGCCCGGTTGACCTGGAGTGAATTCTTCACCCAGTAGTAGGTCCATGGACGCTTTGAGTAGGTGATCCGCGTTGTAGTAGTCAAATGGGTTATAACCTTGAGCTTTTAGCGCTTTCACACCTTCAACGTCTAGACCGAAGATGTAGATGTTCTCATCGCCCACTTCTTCACGAATTTCAACGTTCGCACCATCCATCGTACCGATAGTTAGGGCACCGTTTAGCGCCATCTTCATGTTACCTGTACCTGATGCTTCTTTACCCGCTAGCGAGATTTGTTGAGAAACGTCAGCCGCAGGGATAATGATTTCAGCCATGCTCACGCGGTAGTCAGGGATGAATACCACTTTCAGCTTGTTACCGATGCGAGGATCGTTGTTCACCTTGTCTGCAATCTTGTTGATTGCGAAGATGATTTCTTTCGCTAGGTGGTAACCCGGTGCTGCTTTTGCTGCGAAGAACACAACGCGTGGCGTACACTCAAAACCTGGTTCATTAAGAATACGGTGGTACAGAGACAGTACGTGTAGCAAGTCTAGATGCTGACGTTTGTACTCGTGCAGACGCTTGATTTGAACATCGAAGATTGCATTAGTATCGAGCTCGATACCCATGTTCTCTTTCACCCAAGTTGCTAGGCGTTCTTTGTTCTCTTTCTTCACTGCCATGAATTCTTTTTGGAATGTCGCGTCAGTAGCGTACTTCGCAATACCTTCAAGTTGCTCTAGTTTCGCTGGCCATTCTGGGCCGACTTTCTCAGTGATAAGCTGAGACAGACCTGGGTTACAGAACTTCAACCAGCGACGTGGCGTAATACCGTTCGTTACGTTGTGTAGACGTGTCGGGTACATTTCGTGGAACTCTGGGAATAGGTCTTTCTTAACCAGTTCAGAGTGAAGTGCTGCTACACCGTTTACTGCGTAAGAGCCGATTACACATAGGTTTGCCATGCGAACCATGCGGTGGAAACCTTCTTCGATGATAGAAAGCTTCTGTTGCTTCGCGACATCACCCGGCCACATTGCACGTACGTCTTGTAGGAAGCGGTGGTTGATCTCGTAAATGATCTCCATGTGACGTGGTAGCAGGTGCTGGATTAGCGACTCTGGCCATGTCTCTAGTGCTTCTGGAAGTAGCGTGTGGTTGGTGTACGCAAATGTCTTAGAGCTGATTTCCCAAGCCGCTTCCCAAGTTAAACCTTTTTCATCCATCAGGATGCGCATTAGTTCAGGAATCGCAATCGTTGGGTGTGTATCGTTAAGCTGGATAGTCTCTTGCTTAGGTAGATCCGCTAGCGAGTAGCCCGCAGCTTCGTGGCGACGTAGGATGTCACGTACAGACGCTGCTGAGTGGAAGTACTGCTGCATTAGACGCAGTGTTTTACCTTTCTCGTGGTTGTCGTTCGGGTAAAGCACTTTAGTGATGTTACCTGCGTCGATCAGTGCGTGCTGAGCTTCGAAGTAATCACCATTGTTAAAGCTTGCTAGTGAGAATGGTGCAATCGCCTGACATTCCCAAAGACGTAGCGGGTAAACCGTGTCTGATTCGTAACCCACAATTGGAAGATCCCAAGGCATTGCTCTTACTGTCATGCCTGGTACCCATTTGCGAACTTCTTTACCGTTCTCGTTAATCACTTCAACGTGACCGTAGAAACCGATCTCTTGCGCAAGTTCTGGACGCGCAATTTCCCAAGGGTAGCCTTCTACACCGCGCCAAGCGTCAGGTGCTTCTTGCTGGCGACCATCTTTGAATGACTGTTTAAATAGACCGTATTCGTAATGTAAACCATAGCCGACAGTTGGGAATTCTTGTGCCGCACATGAATCCATGAAACACGCAGCCAGACGACCAAGGCCACCGTTACCCAATGATGGGTCGCGCTCTTCTTCTAGCAGATCAGTTAGGTTGTAACCCAGTTCAGCCATTGCTTCTGTTACTTGTTCATACAGACCCATGCTGATTAGGTTGTTACCCGTCAAACGACCGATAAGGAATTCTAGCGAAAGGTAGTTAACGCTCTTCGCACTTTTAATGCGTGGATCTTCTTCTGTCGCAAG
Organism: Vibrio sp. Vb1574; assembly: GCF_033338675.1. NCBI lineage: Bacteria > Pseudomonadati > Pseudomonadota > Gammaproteobacteria > Vibrionales > Vibrionaceae > Vibrio > Vibrio sp. Vb1574. The sequence goes on along the minus strand of NZ_JAWOTC010000004.1, from coordinate 129,813 downwards.
CAAATCTAGAGTAGTAAATTCAGCCAGAGCATGCCCCATTGCTAGGTACCATGCGCGGCTGTCTGCGTTTTCAATCGTATGAGCGTAAGTTACAGATAAGTGTTTCTTTACGCTTTCTTGGAACGACTTCTTGTCAAATTGTTTTTGTTGAGTAGGTTTCATTACGAAATTCTCACGTCTTTTGGTAATTCATCTGCCATACATCGTGCATTTACCTCTGTGAATAAACATCCTCCTAATTCTCATCCTTTGAAGGAGGAGGGCTGAGGGCGTAGAGGGGGTACCATTGCTAGGTTAGTGATCCAAATCTCAACAAAGTGAACTTTGCACCAGTTCTTAGTGATTTTGATCACAATGGAATGTGAGAAAGGTTAAAACCCGTTCATGACGCTTTTTATAGTCCACTCATCTGATGATGTGAAAATTGTAATATCGGTCACATTAACTCGGTCAGCGTAGAAGAACTTTTCGTAATCTATGTGCAACGCGATCTTAACGCTAACGAAACAAACGATATTTAAGTGACGACAATCACAAATAAAGGGCGTAGTTGATGGTAAATCCATCAACCCTTGAGAATTAGGAAGTGGATCAAAGTAACGAACATTTCTGATGTCGTAACATCCCACTCAGCTCACAGGATTGTACGCTTTTTATACAAACTAGAATTAGGCGATGTGAGTTATTTCTAGTTTTCGCTAGCTTTTATATCTAAGTGACCGTATGGAATGGTTTTTCAGACGGACGCAAGCCCCAACAGTAGCGACATTATCCGGCATTCAAACAGTGTTTTTGATGCTGATGACATCATTCAGTAAGACGGCTTTCAAGGGGGCTTTACTAGAATGATCACGTTGCTGCCATTTGGGTATACATAAATAAGGACATAACTACTAATGTGGATTCCATCTAAGCTTACTCGACCAGGACGCCTGCACAATGCCATCGTGCGCCCACGAGTGTTGGACTTACTACAGCAAGCGCCTTACTACAAATTGGTTTTATTCCGATCCCCAGCAGGTTACGGAAAAACAACAATGGCAGCGCAGTGGCTATCCGATAAGCCAAACGTCGGTTGGTACAGCATTGATGACAGCGATAACGACGGCTTTCGCTTTGTAAACTATCTGCTTCAAGCATTAAACAAAGCCACCAACTTCAGTTGCGCTAACGCACAAAAACTGGCGGAAAAACGTCAGATCTCGTCTTTACGCTCCCTATTTAGCGAAGTATTCGCTGAAATGGCTGACTTTCATCAAGAGTGCTACGTGGTACTTGATGACTACCATTTAATCACGAATGATGAAATCCATGAATCCATGCGTTTCTTCTTAAAGCACATGCCAGACAACCTCACCGTTGTGGTAACCAGTCGTGCAGCGCCGCCTCTGGGCACTGCAAACTTACGTGTTCGTGATTTAATGATCGAAATCGGCAACGAGATGTTGGCGTTCGATACCGAAGAAACCACTCGCTTCTTTAACCAGCGTATCGCCGATGGTATCGATGAAGACATGGCGAACAGCCTAAGAACCTATGTTGAAGGTTGGCCATCGGCGATGCAGTTGATCGCATTACAAGCCCAACATCAAAACCGCACATTGGCACAAACTGTAGAGTCGGTATCGCAGTTCAATCACGCGCACTTGTGGGATTACTTGGTCGAAGAAGTGTTTGACTTACTCGATCACGAAACTCGTCACTTTTTAATGCAAGTATCCGTGCTTGACCACTTCAATGATGAGCTAGTGTTTGCCCTTACCCAACGCGAAGATGCACTGGGAATGATTGAATCGCTTAACCGTTACGGCTTATTCATTTACCCGCTCGAAGGGGAACAGAACTGGTTCCGGTTCCATAACTTATTTGGCGAGTTTTTGTCTCATGAGCGCCAAGCTCGTATTCCTCAGCAAGAAAAAGATCTCCACCGCAATGCTGCTATCGCTTGGTTACAGCAAAAAGCACCACACCAAGCGATTCATCATGCACAAAAATCGAATGATAAGGACTTAGTGGTAGAGATCCTAAACGAATTCGGCTGGAAGATGTTTAACCAAGGCGAACTCAGCACACTGGAAAGCTCAATTAACAAGTTGGACGATGATCTGTTGTTCAGCCACCCAAAACTTACGATGCTCCGAGCATGGTTGGCTCAAAGTCAGCATCGTTATAACCAAGTGGGCCACCTGCTTGAAGAAGCGGAAGAGGAACACAAAAAGCGTAACATTGCGTTAGATATTCATTATCAAGGTCAAGCAAACGCGTTGCTTGCTCAAGTGGCTATCAACAGTAACCAGCCAGAAAAAGCTCTCGAATTAGCGGAGTTAGCGCTTAGCCAACTTGATAACACAATTTACCGTAGCCGAATTGTGGCGACTTCGGTTGTTGGTGAAGTTAACCACGTGCTAGGTAAACTAGACCGTGCTTTGCCGATGATGCAACAAACTGAAAAGCTAGCTCGTCAGTATCAGGTATATCACCAAGCGTTATGGGCAATATTGCAGCAAAGCGAGATTTTAATTGCACAAGGTTACGTGCAAGCTGCCTTTGAACTACAAGATTCCGCATTCCGTCTGATTGAAGATCAGCAGCTTCAGCATGTTCCTCTTCATGAATTTTTGCTGCGTATTCGCGCGCAAGTACTTTGGTGCTGGAACCGACTTGATGAAGCGGAAGAATGCGCGTACAAAGGTCTGCAAATTCTCGAAAACCATTCACCAAGCAAGCACTTACATAGCTATTCGATGTTGGCGCGTATTGCGATTGGACGCGGTGAATTAGACAAAGCCGGTAAATTTATTGAGCATATACAGCACTTGATGAAACAGTCGACTTACCACGTAGATTGGACTGCAAACGCTTCACTATCGTTGATTCTATTTTGGCAAGCGCGCGGGAATACCGATGCAATGCAAGAATGGCTCAACACTGCGGTTCGTCCTGAATCGGCATGCAACCACTTTTCTCAATTGCAATGGCGTAACATTGCCCGCGCCCACATTAACTTAGGCCAATATACCGACGCTCGTGCTGCGTTAGATTTCCTCCAAGGTGAAGCTCGTCGCACTAACCTAATCACAGATACTAATCGCAACTTAGTGGTAGAAGCGGTCCTTTCTGCTCGCCAAAAAGATGAGGAGCAAGCCAAGGCACTGTTAAAAGAAGCATTAGTAATGACGAACCAAACTGGCATGGTCGGAAACTTCCTGATTGATGGTGCAACCATTGGCGGTCTGCTGGAGAAGTTGAGCCTCCGCCATGAACTGGGCGATCTTGAGCGTCACCGTGCTCAACAGTTAATGAAGGACATTTCATCGAATCAACGTAGCCGGTCGATTCACTTTGATGAAGACTTTATTGAAAAGTTGGTGAATCACCCTAATGTGCCAGAGCTAGTACGTACCAGCCCATTAACACAACGCGAATGGCAGGTTCTGGGACTGATTTATTCAGGCTTTAGTAACGAGCAAATCGCACAAGAGCTGGATGTGGCAGGTACGACAATTAAAACCCACATTCGCAACCTGTACCAAAAGCTTAATATTGCTAATCGTAAAGAAGCCATTGTGACAGCTGAAAATTTGCTGCAGTTGATGGGATACTGAACTGCTAGATAAACGGGTTAAAACGTAAAGTAAAACACAAGGGTTGGCGTAACACGTCAGCCCTTTTTTATGACTGAAAGTAAGAGAAGTGCAATTTGCAAAGCACGTAAGTAACGTTGTTCATATAAAAAAATAGCCAACCGCAATAATCGCGATTGGCTTATATTTAGTGTGAACAAATTGTATTCACTAACAACGTCAGTTGGCTAGGTGACCCTCGGCTTAAGAAGGGTCGAGCATTATTATGCATTAATCATGCCAAAATGCAAAGACTTATTTTTGGGCACAAGATCTCATATAAGTTGGATTTATTCACGCGAAAATTATCAAAATGCAATTCCATAACGCAAATTGCAATTGCATAATGCAACCAAGATTGATAATTGATAGTAGAGTTAATCATCTCAAAAATGTAAACCAAGCATTAAAAGCTCGTTACGGCGGCATTGTCTCTTGGCGGGTAATAAAGATAGGCAATAGATTGGATATAAAACCAAGTAGTTACAGCACTATTTCATACTTTTTTCATCGCAATGTTTGTATACTCTCTGCCATCGAAACGACTTAGCATTAGAGCAATGAACTACTTAATTACTTTCTTCAAGGGAATCGCCATGGGTGCAGCAGATGTGGTACCTGGTGTATCTGGCGGCACCATCGCGTTTATCACTGGTATTTACGATACGCTGCTTGAAAGCATTCGACGCATTAACCCCTCACTTTTCTCTATCTGGCGAAAAGAAGGGGTTAAAGCCGCGTTTAATCACATCAACGGATTCTTCCTTATCGCTCTGTTTGCCGGCATTTTCACCAGTATTGCAACGCTAGCAAAGTTGATTACTTGGCTTCTTGACACACACCCGATCCCACTTTGGTCATTTTTCTTTGGTTTGATTTTGGTCTCTGTGTATCACATTATTCGTCAGGTTGAGCAACGCGATCTTGTCCGCTTTGTCATTCTGCTCGTTGGTGTCGGGTTTGCTTATAGTATTACTGTGCTCAAACCTTTACACATGGAACCAACGGCCATTAACACCTTATTCGCTGGAGCTATCGCGATTTGTGCGATGATCTTGCCGGGTATCTCTGGCAGTTTTATTTTGCTGCTGATTGGCATGTATGCTCCTGTATTAGCCGCAGTGAAAGGTTTTCAAGTCGATACATTAGCGCTATTTTTGTCTGGCTGCGTGATCGGTTTACTGTCCTTCTCTCACTTATTGTCGTGGTTACTACGCAAGTTCCGTGATTTCACCCTGATGTTTTTGACTGGATTAATGATTGGTACGTTGCCAAAGATTTGGCCATGGAAAGAAACCATCACTTGGCGCACCAATTCGAAGGGCGAACAAGTGCCATTGCTACAGCACAACCTATCACCATTTGAATTTGAACACGTGACATCACAACCTTCTCAGTTAGTACTTGCTGTCGTAATGATGCTTGCAGCCATTGCTCTGGTTTTGGGTCTAGAGAAATTCGCAGATTCAGATAAATAACTTTGGTATCAAACACATACTGAACCAAATAAAAACGGAGCCAATTGGCTCCGTTTTTATCTATTGGCTAAGGGCAAAACATCTCAATTGAAAACTCTGCTGTATTTGATGCAATAAAGTCCGTCGCGTTACTAAGAAGCTGGTCACCGAGGTATAACGCACAATTTACCGAGGTCACGAGTTGGCGAGCGGCGCATCTGTGCTACGATGCTCGTAATGTTAAGTGATAAATGCTGAACCTTAATGAAACTGTTACAAATCGCCGCTGTTTCAGCCGCATTAGTTGCGGGATTTTATGCCCCGACTCTAATAAAAAGCTTTTCTTCTTCCACTCAAAGCAAGTCAATAGATGAATACTGCTTTCTCTCTACAACCTCTTGCGTCCAAGAAAATGTTACGATGACGCTAAACTCAGAAACTGCTCAACCCTTGGTTCCTACCACTCTAAATGTTGAGTGGCATACAAGCGATGCTAAGCAACTCATCCTAAGTCTTTCAGGAAGAGAAATGGAGATGGGTGAGCCTAAGTTTTTGCTGAAGCAAATCGCTCCTGGCCAATATCAAGGTGACATCATTCTCCCGGTTTGCACGGAGGATGCAATGACTTGGGTTGGTGAACTCAGTGATGGAGAGAATACCGTTTACCCTGCTATAAAAATGCAAAGATAAGGAATCGTTATGAGCCGCAATTGGTCCCTATTTCTCGTAGCTGCTTTCGCACTCGGGTTTGGCGTAAAGAGCTATTTAGATAACCAGAAAACGAAGCCAGAGCAAGTGGACAGTTCCACCTCTCAACAAACGGTATTGTTTGGGGAAAATAACCAAGCCGTCAATATCTTCGATGTGAATGACCCTCGCATCCGAGTCGTCTATTTTGGCTTTACTCGCTGCCCAGACGTTTGCCCAACTTCTCTTGCAATGCTGGCAGGAGCACTGAATCAAATTGACGACGCGCAAAAAGCACAACTACGCCCGATGTTCATTTCTTTAGACCCAGAGCGTGATGAGGCCGATGCATCAGCAAAATATGCCCATTACTTCCATCCAATGATTGAAGGCCTATCGGCACCACTTGATGTAACGACACCTTTGGCACACAACTATGGTGTCATTTTCCGCAAGACAGAATTGGAAGGCTCGGAACTAAAGTACACGCTGGATCATAGCTCTTACTTTTACTTCTTGAAGCCGGATGGCACGTTAATCACTAAAGTACCGCATACGCTCTCGCCGGCACCGATTGTTGAAGCCATTTCAAAACTAACGACCGAAGGCTCTTCAAATGACGGTTAAGTCAGTGCTGAAGCAATTTTTCAATTTCCTAACTCATACCAACCCCAATGTCGAACAAGACGTCGATACGATCATTGACGCCATTGGGGGCATAGAGAACCTGCTAGAAACTGGTGCATGTGCGACTCGGCTGCGTCTTACCCTCAGAGCGACGTCCGTCATCGATAAGAACGCACTCAAAAATCATGGCGCGCATGGAGTCGTGATATTGGATGATCGTCATGTCCAAATCATATACGGCTTAAAAGCCAACACGTATTCGCAGATTATGGAAGAGCGCATCACAAAACAAAGTTAATATTTTTGCAGTATAGCTACCCTCTTTAAAAAAGGGCAGCTATACTCTTTTGGCTTAATTAACTCACTTATTTATTAACCAACGAAGAGGACACAAGATGATTGTATTGAATAACACTAACTGGGCATCGCAAGGGTAACCCTAACAGCACCAACTCTGTGGCATAACCACAACTCCCCTTCTCTGCCCGGTCTTCACCGGGGTCAACTCTATCCGAATTAGACCCTAATGCGATTTGTATTAAGGCGCTTTGTTGCGTCTGGGATAATTCAATAATGAATCAAACACATACTTTTTGTGACACATTAGTTTCAACTTCAAACCCTCTAAAACAATTGGGTTGGAAACCATTTTTTCAGCAACAACTGACATTAGACGATTACGACAACACTATCTTTGCTCGTGTGATTGCGCACCACCGAAGTGGTTATTTATTGGCAACAGAAACTGGGCAAGTTCATCTTAATGCCCACCATTCTTTACCCAACATGACCGTCGGAGACTGGGTAATCTTAAATGAAGATCAGCAATTTGTTCGCTTACTGGATCGCTTGAGCCTCTTTAGCCGCAAAGCCGCTGGCAGCAAAGTGGCAGAGCAACTCATCGCAGCCAATGTGGATACAGTGTTTATCGTCTGTTCCCTTAACGACGACTTCAATTTAAGTCGTATTGAACGTTATCTTGCCTTGGCTCATGAAGCCGAAGTCGAACCCGTCATCGTGCTTTCCAAAGCCGATTTGTGTGACAATACTGATGAACTAAAAAGCCTAGTACAGAAGCTCGACCCTCTATTAGCTATAGAGACAGTCAACGGCTTAGAAATAGAGAGTACTTCTAAACTCATGACCTGGTGCAAAGAAGGACAAACTCTCGCTTTTATCGGTTCTTCAGGCGTTGGCAAATCAACTCTTGTTAATGCATTACTCGGGCAACAAGAACAGGTAACTGGGCATATTCGTGAAGACGATAGCAAAGGGCGACATACAACTACATCGCGCTCTATCCATCTATTACCTGATGGCGGCATCTTGATTGATACTCCGGGAATGCGCGAGCTTCAACTAGCAGATTGTGAATCGGGGGTCAGTGAGGCATTTTCTGACATTGAGGCGCTCGCTCAGCGTTGTCGATTTGGCAATTGTAAGCACCAAACTGAGCCAGGCTGCGCAGTTCAAACTGCGATTGCAAATGGCAAACTGGAGGTTCGTCGTTTCAATAACTATCAAAAACTATTGCGAGAACAAGCCTTTAACGGTGCGACTTTGGCAGAGCAACGAGCTCAAAGTCGACAGTTCGGGAAACTCACTCGAAATGCCATGAGTGATAAGCGCAGGCGCCAACAAAGTTATTAATTTGTTGCGTTTGAGTTGTCAATAAAATCAAAGGAGACGAAAGTCTCCTTTTTAACAACTTTATTAAAAACCATTACTCATAACTAATGATAATTTTCAACATAAAAATCTTATTTAAATAACATTGAGCAAACATTTAATCCAAAAACAAACTAAAACTAGACACAAAATATTACCAAGCTAAGATATGTGATATTCAGCAAGAAAATGGCTGAATTTATAAAAACAGGATAATTGATAATCATGTGTCTTAGTGACCAGAAGCAATGCTCACCCCTTGCAATACAAGGGCATTATCGCCGTGTAATGATGGACTATTGCCCTGCCACTCTGGCATAAAATTGCAGGAATGATGTATGCAACACAACAGCCTCGTTGCCCGATATGCTCGTGGTAACCTCGTCGTCCAGATCCTTGTCGGTATCGTCTTTGGTATTTTGCTCGCGACAGTTTCTCCAAGCCATGCCGAAAGCGCGGGATTAATTGGTAGCCTTTTTGTCGGTGCGCTTAAAGCGATCGCGCCAATTCTTGTGTTTATTTTGGTTGCCGCTTCAATTGCAAACCAAAAGAAAAACCAACACACTTACATGCGCCCAATCGTTGTACTGTACCTGATGGGTACATTCTTCGCGGCGCTATCAGCAGTGGTTCTAAGCTTCCTTTTCCCGACCAATTTAACGCTTGTCACCGGCGCTGAAGGTGCAACGCCTCCTCAAGGTATTGCTGAAATTCTACGCACATTGTTGTTTAAACTGGTCGACAACCCAGTAAATGCACTAGTAGAAGCAAACTACATCGGCATTCTTGCTTGGGGTGTGGGTCTGGGTCTTGCACTACACCACGCATCGGCAACAACGAAGGCCGTATTTGAAGATCTAAGCCACAGCGTGTCTCACATTGTGCGCTTTATCATTCGTCTTGCACCATTTGGTATCTTTGGCTTGGTTGCTTCAACGTTTGCGACAACGGGCTTTAGCGCACTAGCAAGCTACGCACACCTTCTGGCGGTTCTTCTTGGCGCAATGATGATCATCGCACTCGTTGTAAACCCGGCGATCGTGTTCGTTAAAACCAAACAAAACCCTTACCCACTTGTATTCCGTTGTCTACGTGAAAGTGGTGTAACTGCGTTCTTCACTCGTTCAAGTGCGGCGAATATTCCAGTAAACATGGCACTATGTGAGAAGCTAAAACTGGACGAGGATACATACTCAGTATCTATCCCTCTAGGTGCGACCATCAACATGGCTGGTGCTGCAATCACTATCACAACACTAACGCTTGCAGCTGTGCACACTATGGGTATCGAAGTTGATCTACTGACTGCGCTACTTCTAAGTATTGTAGCTGCGGTTTCTGCATGCGGCGCATCAGGTGTTGCAGGTGGCTCTCTACTACTTATCCCTCTAGCGTGTGGCCTGTTTGGTATCTCAAACGACGTAGCCATGCAGGTTGTAGCGGTTGGCTTCATTATCGGTGTGATTCAAGACTCTGCAGAAACTGCGCTAAACAGCTCAACAGACGTTGTCTTTACGGCAGCAGTTTGTAAATCAGAGCAGCAAAAAGCTCAGTAAGACTGACAGAACAAATAGAAAGGGGAGCCGATGATGGCTCCCCTTTTTTGTTTAATTGCGCTCAATTATGCGGTGACCAGAGCCACTTCTTCAATCGGGAAGTGTTTGCTTGGTTTAACAAACTCTTGCTGCGCAGCAATAGTTTGCAGTTCCCACTCACCCGCATGGTACGTTGCACTCAACACCCCGTAACACGCGTCGTGACAATGTTGGAAAGCTTGTTTAGGAGACCAGCCTTTTAAGAGTCCCGCGGTAAAAATAGCTGAAATAAGATCGCCCACGCCAACAGGTTGTTTAGCAAACTCAAAGTGAGGACGCTTCGCAAGGTAAATGCCTTCTTGCGTAGCCAATAGCATGTTGAAGCTGCCATTTTCTAGGCAGTAAAGGTGCTTAACTAGCACCACTTTTGGACCTTTCTCTAGCGCACGTTGGCATGCGGTGATCGCATCGTCTAGTGAGTGGATTTCCATCTCAGCAAATTGACTTAGCTCGAATTGGTTCGGAACGATCACGTCCGCCATTGGCATCAAACGAGTCAAAAGATTTTCAGCAATACCCGGAGCCACAATGCAGCCTTTGTCTGGCGCGCCCATCACAGGGTCGCAAACGTAAAGTGCGTTCGGGTTCGCTTGCTTCACTTTCGTCACGGTATCTTCAACAGCAAGGCACTGCTCTGCGCTACCTTGGTAGCCCGTCAATACCGCTTGGCACTTTTCCAGCGTGCCGATGTTACCAAGTCCACGAACTAACTCGCTGATGTCTTCAGCCGCAAACGCTCGCCCAGTCCAGCCTTCTTGATACTGCGTGTGGTTAGAAAATTGAACGGTATGAATCGGCCATACTTCGAAACCCATGCGTTGCATTGGGAAAACAGCACTGCTGTTACCAGCATGACCAAAAGAAACATGAGATTGTATAGAGAGGATACCTTGCATAGTACCTTACCTCTTATTGTAGTTATCGATAGTTCAAAGACAGCGGCAAGCGCCAGTTTTGCGAAACCAGTAGTGTATCCGACAAACCAAGATTCTCTAACTCAATTCTCCTCAATATCTTCAGAGTAAGTTGGAGCGTTGGTTTTCACACCATCTTCTTAATTTCCATTTTGTCTTTATTCAGTGCGATTTCTAGGGTATCTCCTTCCCTTATCCCGAGCTGAGCCAGGATTACGCTTGGAATGACTACGGCGGTGTCGTCACCGATTTTAACAGGTTGACTTATCATCTTTCGTCCTCCAAATGTCGAAAATGAGTTTTCACGTCATTGGATGTCTAGCCTCAAATACGTTGAGCTGACTTGGATTGGCGTAACATTTTAAAGACAAAAGAAAAGCCTCAATCTTGAGGCTTCTGGATAAGATAGGTTATGGTTGAAGGAAGTTTTGAGTGAAATCGAGCGCATCTTTAGAGAGTTTTTTTTCGTTGGGCGATGTGCTTGCCTGGTCTTCTGCTGTTACCGTTGTCATCTTAGGCTGAAAATCTAGTGTTGATGTCTCCTCCCAAGCTTCGGAGGCGTCTTTATTCTCATCATTCAACACCGCATTGAGCTCCTCTTCCGCAGGAAAATACGCTTCGCGTTTGTACACTTTGTTAAGGGCTCGAATAATAGAGTGCTTTCTCACCATTCCTGAGGCCAGTTTTCTTTGCAACGGCTTCGCTATGGACTGCAATCCAACGACAACATCAACACCAATATTGGTTGCCACTTCATCACGTAACGTACGCGCAGGTTGGTAGCCCATATTGGCAGCAAGAAACAGCCAAACGTAAGCAATTGCATTACCCGTTTTACCTTTATCCTTCCACGCTTCGCCAGCATGATACATCGCTTTAGCACTGCCACCTTCCGCGGCCCGTTCTAGCCAGTAGCAACCTTTAACCATGCTTTTTTCTGTACCAATGCCATTTAGGTAACATAAGCCGACTTGGATCTTGCCATCCGCACTGTCTTTTTCCGCCGCTTTCATAAACCAGTAAAGCGCATCTGCACTGCGTCCTGCACTATTGTCTGGTGAAAGCTGCCATTCCCCCATATAAATCATGGCATCAATGCAGCCTTCTTCGGCGGCAGTTTCAATCAGTTGGTTACCTTTTGGGATATTTTTTTCAGTTCCTCGACCAAAGACCAAGGCCTTGCCCGTCGAAAATTTCGCTTCGGTATCCCCTTCCATTCCCGCAATTGCGGTACGCCAGAAGTTTGCCTGCTCTTTTAAAATCACATCTTCGCGCATGCGTTCACTTAAGCGAACAATGCCATACATCCCCGTCACATTGTCCAGTTTAGCGGCTTTATCATACCAATACAGCGCTTGACGAATGTTGTCCTTTTCGGCTTCTTTCGCTAGAAATAAAATGGTGGGGATATGCCCGGTTTCTGCTTTGAACTCTCGCTCTTTACGCTCTTGCTCTCGCGCTTTATGCATCGCCTTTCGATAAGCGGCTTCGCGAGCTTTCCTCTCTGCCTCGAGTCTCTGTTTCCGCATCGACAACGAGATCATCCACACAAATATCAGGACGAGTGAAAGGCCAGTTGCCGCAATGGCAATGCCCATACTACTCATAAATAGCCTCTTTTGGTTTCAGGGCCCAATTCAACTCCCTTTCAGGGAAATCTTATGATTACGCGCCGACATAACGCCGACTACCTTCATTATATAACGACCACTTAGCGAAAATCTGAAGCTTGCGAAGACTTAATGGCGGTATTTTATTCAACATCACTGCAACTTATTTTTAAAAGAAAAATATAGCCCTCATTTTTATAGAACTTAATCACGGTTTTGGGGCTGAGACATTCTCATCCCCTATCATCCCCCCTTACTCATCCCATAAAAATTTACATTTTAATGATGTGTAGAATCTCTCACTATGCGCCTGTTTTATTATTTAATTTGTGAACAAAATCGACTGTGACAGAAAATTTGCACCTGTAAAAAACTTAACAGCCTGCTCTCACATTTTGCTGATGATTCAGTGTATTAGCATCTAATTGAACATTTCCTTTTTTGGCATCTGCCTTTCTAGCGTGTGCAAAACCTTCTTGATGATTGAGTCAGCGAAGGCAGCGCGCAGCTCAATATCAATTCAATAACAATGGATTTGTAAACGTGGACAATAAGACATTTAAATTATCAACAATTGCCAAAACCGTACTGCCTTTGATTTCCGTCGCGGTAATCAGCGGTTGTGGTAGTGATAGCACGAACGAAGATACGACGAACCCTGACTCAGGCTTGTACCCTGCGGGAGAGAACGAAGTCGTCATTTATTACAAACGTGATGTAGCATCAGCTTCAACAGCAAGCGACTACGAAGGTTGGGGCTTGCACCTATGGAACGGTGAGGGCTGTACCAGCACAGATTTAGACGCAATGGGCATTCCGGGAACAGGAACGGATTGGTCTGCGCCACACCCATTTGATGGCATCAACGACACCTACGGTGCTTACTACGTACTGAAAGTGAACCCAGATGCCTCTGACCCACACGAATGCATGAACTTCATTCTGCACAAAGGTGATGAGAAAGCATTCGGCAGTGCAAACTCAAAAGTGGAGCTGACGAAAATCGGCGAATCTAAAGGGTTGTTTGGCTTCCACGGCAGCAGTGAGCTTTACTACGAGCCAATCGAAGAACGCCCTGTTGATATTGATGGTCAAAAAGCGCATTGGCTAGATGCCAACACCATCGCGTGGGAAGCGGCGGCCAATGCGGATTCCATGAAGCTGTTCTACAGCCTTAGCAATGACATCAAAATGGATGAAGATAAGCAAATCTCTGGCGGTACAGCGGTTGAGCTGACAAAGGCTGGTGAGTTGTCTGATGGTCTGAAATCACGCTTCCGTCACCTTGCTAGCCTTCAAGCTGCGGGTATCGATGTCGATGACGCGACCTTGCGTACGATCCTGAAGTCACAAATCGTTATGGTGGCTTACAACGCAAATGGTGACGTCATTTCTGCAACTGAAGTGCAAAAACCGGGCGTTTTGGATGCGGTGTTTGCCGATTCCAAGGCAGGTAACGCGATCGGTCAAGAACTCGGTGCGATTGTGGAAGGCGGTGCCGCAACCTTCAAACTATGGGCACCAACTGCCCAAGATGTTGATCTGATAATCTACGATGAAAACTTAGCAGAAGAAGCGACCGTTGCCATGACGGAAGACCCAGCAACAGGTATCTGGGTTTCTGAGGCACAAAGCAACGTTGTCAACAAATACTATCGCTACCAAGTTAAGGTATACCACCCAACAACTGGCGTCGTTGAAACGCGTTTGGTAACAGACCCATATTCAATGAGCTTGTCTAAGAACTCACGATACTCGCAAGTGGTTGATTTAGATGATCCAAGCTTAATGCCTCAAGATTGGAAAAACTACGCACGCCCAACGGTTAAAAAAGACGAAGACCACGTCCTTTACGAGTCACACATTCGTGATTTCAGCTTTAACGACAGCAAAGGCACACCAAGTCTTGATGGCAAATATCTGGCGCTTACAGAACCTGAGCGTGAGTCTGTATCTCACTTACAAGCTTTAAAAGATGCTGGCCTAACAACGCTACATATCTTGCCAGCATTTGATATTGCAACCGTGGATGAAGACGCTGACAAGCGAGTCGATATCACCGACACCGTGGGTAAACTTTGTGGCATCAAGCCAGAAGCCTCCATTTGTGAGACCGAAGATGACGGCAAAGTGATTGAAGAGGTATTAAATAGCTACGACCCAACAACGGGCAAAGCACAAGCGTTGATGAACGATCTTCGCATGCTAGACAGCTTCAACTGGGGTTACGACCCTTACCACTACACCGTGCCAGAAGGCAGTTATGCGACCGATCCTAACGGGTCTAAGCGTATTCTAGAGTTCCGCGAAATGGTTCAAGCGACGCATAAAATGGATCTGAAACTGGTCATGGACGTCGTGTACAACCACACAAATGCATCTGGTGTGAACGAAAAATCAGTACTGGATAAGATTGTCCCTGGGTACTACCACCGCCTAAACGTCAACACTGGCGGAGTCGAAAACTCAACCTGTTGTGATAACACCGCAACCGAGAACTTGATGATGGGTAAACTAATGGTTGACTCATTGATGGTATGGGCGGATGACTATAAAGTCGATGGTTTCCGTTTTGACCTTATGGGCCACCAGCCGAAAGATGTGATGGTTTACGCACTTGAAAAAGTCCGTGAAATTGACCCGAATACCTTGTTCTACGGCGAAGGTTGGGACTTTGGTGAAGTCGCGCAAAACGCTCGCTTCGATCAGGCGACACAAGTCAACATGGCAGGGACAGAAATCGGTACTTTCTCTGATCGTCTGCGTGACGCAGTTCGTGGCGGAAGCCCGTTTGATGGCGGTGTAGATTCTGAAGGTAAGCACCCACTTCGCTTTAACCAAGGCTTTGGTAACGCCGCTTATCCTAACGAAGAAACCAAAACTGACGCCGAATCGGTGAATGGTCGTTTACACAACCAAGATCTGGTTCGTCTAGGTATGGCTGGTAACTTGGCTGACTACATCCTTCTTGATTACAAAGGCGAAACCAAGCTGGGTAAGAACGTTGATTACAATGGTGCGCCTGCAGGCTACACAAAAGTGCCATCAGAGAACATCTCTTACGTGTCTAAGCACGACAACCAAACATTGTGGGATAACAACGCCTACAAGATTGCGACAGGCACTTCATCTGCCGAGCGTGCACGTATGCAGTCTGTGTCCCTATCAACGGTGATGCTTGGTCAAGGCATTCCATTCATCCACATGGGTTCTGAGCTATTGCGCTCTAAATCCATGCAGCGCGACTCGTACGATTCTGGTGACTGGTTCAACCGTGTATTCTTCGACGGAAGCGACAATAACTGGAACGTTGGTCTACCACGTGAAGACAAAGACGGTGCAAACTGGGAGCTGATCAAAACCATCGTTGGTGACAGCACGGCGAAACCAGATTCAACCGACATCGAGCTGACTAAGCAACAATTCCTAGAGCTACTAAAAATCCGTAGCACAAGCGAACTGTTCCGCCTAGATACCGCGCAAGAAGTGATGAACCGTGTTGACTTCCGCAACGTAGGGAAAGACCAAGTGGAAGGCTTGATTGTGATGTCTATCGACGATGGTACATCAGCAGGTGCCGATTTAGATTCGAACTACGATGCTGTTGTGGCCGTTGTGAACTCAACATCAACTGAGAAGTCTTTCAAAGTTGCTGGCGCAACTGGTTTCGAGTTACATGAAGTTCAACAAAACTCTGCGGATGACATCGTGAAAGGTGCAAGCTTCACCAATGAAACGTTCACAGTACCAGCACTGACAACAGCGGTATTCGTGCAGCCACAAGACGGCGCACAAGGTGCTGGCCTACCAGTAAACACGGATAACAAAGACGTATCGAGCATTCCTCCTTACGGCGAAACCGTTGTTTACGTGAAAGGCACGATGAACGAGTGGTCTGATAGCAGTGATTGGGCGATGACCTTTATTGGCAACGGCATGTACTCTGTAACTGGCGTTCTTGAAGCAGGTGAGCACGAGTTCAAATTCGCGGACTCTGGTTGGGCAAATCCAAACATCGGTTGTGATGCTGCGAATATAGCTTCTGGTTCACTAGACTTAGGTTCAGAAGGTAACTGTAAGCTGTCTGTTGCTGAAACAGGTAAGTACAACTTCACTCTGAACGCGCTGCATGTTCAAGATGAAAGCGTAGAAAAACCGGTCGTGTCAGTGACCAAGTCAGCAGATGCACCAACATTCGGTGAAACAGCACTTTACTTACGTGGCACTATCACTACATGGGATGCTCCAGCACAAGACTCAACAGCGAAGTTCAGCTATGTTGCAAATGACGTTTATTCGCTAGACATTACCCTAGCGGCGGGCAACTACGAGATGAAAGTTGCGAGCGCAGACTGGGCAGCAGACACCAACTTCGGTGGTGAAGGCAGTGTTGAGCTTGGTAAAGCGCTGACGATGGAAGCCGGTGGCGGTAGCGCAAACCTAAAAATTGCGATTGCAGAAGCAGGAAACTACAACTTCCACTTCAATGCGGCTGACAAGTCGGCGCCAATCGTGACGGTAACGAAAAACTAGTTTCATTTAAAAACATCCGTAATGAAAAAGGGGAAGCATCACGCTTCCCCTTTGTTTTGTTGGCGTCACTAAATGGTGGATACCAAAATCAAAAAGGTGTTAGTTTCCCCAAATCTGTTCAACAAACTCAGGATGATCAATGAATGGATTACGATTGCCCTGAAAATCAAACACTTGTTGATTGCGGTTTCGTTCTTTTTCACTAACGGGATCATTTTTGTGCCAACGCTTAAGCATGTTTAACATCCAAGGTTCAAAAACCTTTGAACTTGAACCATCAAGGACAGCATCCGCATTGCTTGAATTGCCTTCCCAGTTACCTACAATATTTTCATAGCGGGTTGCCATGTAGAAATAGGCACGAGCAAAATCGCCTTTAAACTCATCGATCGGCTCAAACACCGTACCGGAGTAGCCCAGACTAGTGCTTGCTTGGCCAAGTTTAGAGCCATTACTAGACACGTAGGTCGCGGTGCCCACTTCACCAAATGGCCAATTACTGCGCTTCGCGTTTACATAACCATCGGTTGCAAACAAGTGATGACCGTCTGAGTTCATCGGCTCAACCTTACCGCCAAACCAGCTTTTCGGAAAAGAGTGCTCACGGTTGTAGCAATCCCCTTCCGTTTTGTATTGGCCACATTGGTCTGTGACTTTGGTAAAGCTTACTGTATCGCTAGCAGATGGCTTTTCAGAATACATATCGAGAATAGAGCCATCATTTTCGTAATAACGATCAATATCGGCATCTTTTACCAAGGTCCAGACCGCAGAATAGCCTCGGCTGGAGTGATTATTGATAATGTTAAACAACGCTGTTTTTAGAGCGTATCCCGTCTTACCAGATGCCGCTTGATAGTAACCATCAACCACTGGTGGGGTCGTGGTTGAGTCACCTAACGTAAAATCGGTGGTTTCACTTTTCGAGAATTCAGCGCCAGAAGCAAGAGTCTTATCTCCCTCAGTCAGCGTGTACGACCCCGCGCCACTGCCACAACAAATGCCGTCACCATACTCGTCTTGAATCGTGAATTGGTAGTTACCGTCAGCTAAGCACATGCTCTTTTCAATGGTGATTGCTGACTCATATCCCTGACCAGAAAACAGTACTTCAGCTTGGTTGTTTTTTAACGTCCAGCTAGTTTCTGAACCATAATTATCGGTTGTGAGAGTCAAGACCACTTGGTGATCACTACAACTTTCTACAGGAGGTTGTGTACTTGTCTCGGTCGGTTGAAAATTATCGACGTAGACAACTTCTGAGCCATCAAAACTGGCTTCATCGTAAAAACGCAAACCGACGTTGATGGTCTTGTTCGAGCTCGCTGTGTAATTGTGCACGAGCTCTTGCCACTGGTTTATCTGTTGTGGGTTCGAGTAATTGTGATAACCATCAACCACCAGACGTGCTTTTACATTTCCTTCGGTATGATAAACCGAGACAGAAAACGGATAGGTTTTCCCTTGCTCCACATTAATGGTTTGCAAAAAGTCGGTGTTGCTTTGGGTACCTGTATTCACGACGACCTGGGCAGCCAGACCACCCGATTTGATTTGCTCGCTGCTTGGCGACACTGTAATGCCCGCGTCAATCTCTGACCACTGCGTAGGTACATTGCCATTCCACTGCTCAAAGTCACCGTTGATAATTTGGCTATATGCAAACGGAGAGCTAACAGCAGCAAGGAGACAGAGGGAGTTTGTTATGGATTTCATTATACTTTTCCATTAGTTATATAAATCCCAAACACGATAAACATATTAGTGGGGCATAAGTAATCCTTCAATCACATTTTTACGTTGCACAAGTGTTAATTTACTTTTTAATGTGCAGCTTATCTCACAAATATCCATCTGCTGAAAACAAATGCCAATACAAAAAGCGAAGCAACTTGTTGGCTACATCGTCGTAAAACCATTAAGGGAAAAGTAAAACAGACAGAAAAAAGCCAAGTGTGAGCCTATGGGGGTCAGCAACAACACTTGGCTTGTTTATAAGAAAGCTTGTGGTCAGCTCAACTGGTGAGCATAAATTCTGGATAATTCCTTAAGGTTTTACCGCAAAGAATCGTCCTTGTAGTGGCGACATCAGAATCTGATATTGACCATTACTCGGAGTAATTTTTTCATTCGTGAGCAAATCCACCAACTCACCAGTACCAACACTCTCCTGAGTAAGAGTGACGCTTCTAGCGCTCTGTAAGGTATTTAGCGCAAACAAGACTTTGTCCGAACCAGATTGTTTCAAGTCCACATAACTGCCGTTACTCGCAACTAAATTCGTGCGTGACCCTTGATAAAGTGCAGGATGCGCATCGCGCATTGTCATCAGCGATGTCACATAAGATTTGAGATCGGCTTGGTTTGCATCAAGCGTCGCCGTCACGCCTTCAATTTTCGCACTACTGCGCGCAACGTGATCATCGCACAAACCTTGAATGGCGCAGGTGCTGTTGTCTTCTTTTGCGGCAAAACCATCCACTTGATCCCCGATTTCATCACCGTAGTACAACGTGATTGGCCCGGTGTACGCCGCTTGGAAAGCAAACGCGGCTTTATGGCGTAACCAATATTCTGCATCATTCACATCCGCCAAGTTTCCGCGCTGTAACAAGTCACCAAAGCGCACTAAATCATGGTTGCCGATCATCAAATTCGGCTGCGCATGTGTTGGATATTGGTTGTGTGTGCTGTAGCCGTTGTCTAACCAATCCGCACCGCGACCACCCACGCCGCTCTCATTCACGGCCAAAGTTTCAACGAGGCGATATCGCATAGGGAAGTCAAACGCAGAGCACAATGCCGGATCGCTGTTCGATCCATACGCCTCATTCGCGATCTCAGACTCCCCTTTCCAAATCTCTGCCAGCATGTAACCCAACGGATTCACTTGTTCGCCTTTGCTATTGGTGTACGTCACACTTTGTGAGGCTTCATCGACGGCTTTACGAAGTTGTGTCCAAGCGTCTGTCGGAACTTGATAGGCTTGATCTAAACGCCAGCCGTCAATCTTCAGTTCTTTGATCCAATACGTTGCCACTTCTTTGTAGAAATCGAGACTGGCTGGGTAATCAACGGGGTTGCTCGATCCCGATGGCAACAAACCGGAGGGAGATGGTTTGATCAAACCATTCTTATGGTGGCCAAATACGCCATCAAAAAACACGTACAAACCGCGTTTGTGTGCTTCTTCGACCAAGGTTCTCGCCGTTTCTAAATCACCAAAACGTGGATCAATGGTGAAGTAATCCGTAGCAAAGTAGCCCGTGGCATCCAGACGATCGGCCCAGTGTTCTTGGCCCGCTATCGCTTCCGATTCAAAAACTGGCGTCAACCAAATCGCGTTCATCCCTAAATCTTGGATGTAATCGAGTGAATCAATCACTCCTTGCAAATCGCCGTTATGATGGCTGGTGCCATAACCTGTACCGTGACCAATGCTCGCATCACCATCTACAAAACTCTCTACCATGATTTGATAAGTACGAAGTTGGTTACTTTGCGCCATGACATTGGCTTGGCAAGCATAACTGGTATCCGGTAGCGGAGTGCTACTATTAGTGTCGCCACCACCAGAAGAATTACACGCAGATAAAGCACCAATCACACTTAACGCAAGCAACGATCGAGACAGGCGATGGTTACGTAGGATATTACGCATTTTATTCTCCCTAACTTACTCAAATAAACTACGGAAATTTGAGTAATAAAATTAACCCCGACATGTGTTTCATGCAGGGGTTAATAAATAAAAATAGATTTTAAATAATTGAATGGAATATTATTGGCACTTATTTACCATGACATGAACAGGTTTGCCTTTGCCTTCAAACTGAAGACTCCATACATATTTACCATCTTCTTTAATATCAACCGAAGTATCCGTACCGTAACCACCAAATGTTAATGGTGTTAATTCACCAACGTTCATTCGATTACCTTTTGCGGTAAATTGTGGGAACCATAATTCGGTCGCATACTGCATTTTGTAGGAGCCTACTTTTTCTTGAACCACGGCTTGGTAGAAATTATTCCCTTTGTAGGTGTATTGACGCTGAGGCACGTGTTTCCAATCGGAATCCGCAAAAGTACCCACCACAAATAGTGGTTTAGAAATAGGTCCTTTCGCCGTGCTGTCTGGGTTGTCACACGCTTTCATGAAAGCAACCACTTCGTCTTGAGACATATTAACAACTGGCTCTGTGGCCGCTTCAGGTTCTGCCGTCGATTGACAACCTACTAAGGCAACAAGTAGGGCAGCAGCAAGAGAGGTCTTCATCATGTTCATTTCACGTAATTCCTTTTTAGTATATCCAAAGCAAAATAAACTCAACGGTTAAAAGAAATATTAATCGTTATTAAAATGGAAATATCAAACGCCAAATAAATATCGTCAGATTGCGAATTTAAATCACTTTGAGAAGTTTGTTTATTTCCTAAGTACACAAAATAAATTAGGAACTGCCATTAATTATTGATCCAACCTATATAAAAAACAAAGTAATAAAAATAATTATGTGAATAAGGTAACTCTATGTAGGGGTATTTTTATTAGTTTATTTTCTATGAAAAAGGTCAGCATTTCGCTGACCTTTTTTTATCTGATTATTTTCTATTTACGGCTTTCACAAACACTTGTTGCGCACCTTCGATACCCAGTTCTTTTGCTTCATCAAGCAAAGTGAGCGCTTTCGGAATATCATTCGCTGCGACTGCCGCTTCAATTGAGCTGTAGTAGTAGCTAGTAAGGTCCGTACCTTGGGGAATGTTATCGTTTTTCGCAACAATCTTAGTATTCACAATATCATTCGCGGATACCGAAAAGCGGAACTGACCAAGTGGGCTATGTTTCGCTAGAGGGTCTGCAATATCTGGCGGCTGAGTGTGACGCGCCATGGCGAAGGCTTTTGCAGGGTGTAAAACTTGTGTACTTCCTTTTAGATCGGCGGAAGTCGTGTAAACCAACACATGCAGATCGTTACCTGTCATGTCTGGAATCACATTGAGATCAAGTACGAATTTATCGTTGTCCAACAGTTTTGCTGGTTCATACTTAAACTTTGAAAAATCTGCTTGGTAAATGGTTTCTCCTGCCGAGTTCATCACTGCGACATTAGGAGCATAAAATTGAAGTTCTTTACTTACGAATGTCTCTAATTTGATATCGAGACTGCCACGGTTACCTGGAAGAGCAAACGCTGCAATAGCGCCAGCACTGTTACCATCCAACAACATTTGGCTTTTATCAGTCAAAGCGAATTCAGTAACCACAGGCACGTTAAGCGGTACCCATTGAATATCACCCGATTGCGTGATCACTTGTTGCTGACCTTTTGGACTCATCTCTACTTGTTCTACAGACGCACAACCAGTAGCCAACATGCCCAGCAGTACGGGAGCAAGCCATTTTTTCATTACTGTCTACCTCGACTCTTTATTGTTTTTTAAATAAATACAGCCAGATAAGTTCTGGCTGTATCATTCTAGGACAATTTAGGACTTAGTGGTTAGATGATTACCACCAAGCTTCAGCTTGTACACCGAACTGGAACGTATCGTCTGAACGACCGTTGTCAAATGTGTTTGAGTTGTCTTCTTTGTCAGCCGTTAGGTAAGAAGCGTAAACACGGATCTCAGGACGAGCCCAGAAGCTAGAGCCAGCAGACCATGCTTGAGCAACAGTTAGCTTACCGTATTTGTTTTCTTCGCCGTCGTTATCGTCGATAGCGTAACCAGCTTCGAAAATAGTTTTGTGGTTGTCATCCCATTTGTACATTGGACGAACAACAACAGACATTGTTTCCCACTTGTCTTGGCCAGCCCACATGTCTTCACCAACACCGTACACTAACTGGTGACCCATTTCCCAGCTGTCGCCCATGCCGATTACACCCCAGTTGATTAGGCGGTAACCAGATGCACCGTTGTCAGCTTCTGCGCCGTACCAGCTACCGTCGCCGTAGAATGCCATTGTTTTAGAGTAACCTTCAGTACCGTACTGAAGCACTGTTTTGTTGAAACCAGCGTCTAGACCTTGAGTCAATTCTGCTGTGAACATTACGCCGTTTTTCGCATCTTTAGTGCCGTTTGGCGCAGCGTCAGTTTCGTTAAGAATTGCGTAGTTCAAGCCCATTTCTAGAGAGCCGTTGTCCCATAGAGGAAGACCTGCGTAACGTACGTCTAGAGTGTTTACGTTTGTTGCGCCACCATCGTTGCCTGGGTCTGCGATATCGCCGCGGTCGTTACGAACCCAAGCGAAAGAAACTTTACCAGGACCAGCTTCGATACCTTCAACACCAGCGCCCGCGCCAGAGATGTTCCAGTAGTAGAAGTCAGAGATATGAATGTCGTGACGTTGGTAGTAGCGTTTACCTGCCCAAAGCGTTGCTTCAGGAGCAAAGTTTAGTAGGCCTTTAGCTTGAACGTTGAACTGACGTAGTGCGAATTGTGCATCGTCTACACATTTCACTTCGCCGTTATCCAAACCACAGTTAGCAGAAGTGCTTTCCCAGTCGTTTGAACCGTTAGAAGTCATTGCAACCATAGAGTCTACGTAGAACGTTTTGCCGTTGTTGTTGTAAACTTCTTTACCTAGTTGAATCTCGCCGTAGATATCGCTTTCATTACCTAGACGACCGATCTTGTTCTTTTCGAATGTTAATTGTTGACCACCGTCAGCGTTCACGCCAACGCCAGCACGCATGTAACCGTGGAAATCCACTGCGAATGCAGAACCAGCAGCTAAAGTTGCAGCTACAGCAGCAGCAATTGCACTTACTTTTTTCATTCTTAACTCCATTAAGGGTATTTATAATTCTGTCTTCCCTGCTCACTCTTTTAGGTGAATATAGGCAGTAAAAACACACCTAAAGAAAGAGAGGTAAGATGGGAACGAATCCCCGTTTGTTTCAACAGTTGTGAGATTACCCGAGGCGTACAAGGATGACTTCCTCCGCCCTAAACTAATTTAAGGGGGATGAGAAGGGAGTAGAAAATTTACCGAATGGTGTTTTTTCGAGTCAGATCACCAATCTAGGGAGGAATTAGTAAGTTTGTTCGGTTTTGAGCCGCTACAAAGTGATAGCCATTTCATATTTTTGACTCTAAGCCGTCACATAAAGTAATTAAATTACACGAATATTTTTATATTTAGGGTGGTTGACCTTAGTAAGACAAAGTTTTTAACTTATAGTTTCCTAAAGGTAGCAATAAATATTAAATAAAGTATCTCCGATGACACGACTTCTCTCTCGCCCCTACCCCCTGGGCGCAACATTAAATAAAGAAGGCTGTAACTTCTCTATTCATGCTCCGGGCGTAAAAGACATTCAACTGGCATTGTTTGCAGACGATGGCAGCTACGAGCTTCGCGGTTTACCGAATGAATACGCTGGCATACGTCATACTTTTATTCCAGATATTAAGCCGGGGCAAAAATACGGTTATCTTGTCTCCCACAAGGACGAGCCACTGTTAATTTCTGATCCGTACGCAAAATCAATAGATAAAGCCCTCCACTATCACCCTCCCTACTCTCCAGCCAAAAGTTTCGATATGCCGAAGTGCGTCGTTATCGAAGATGATTTTGACTGGCAAAACACGGATCACCCGCGTATACCCAGAGAAGAGATGGTGTTGTTTGAGACGCACGTCAAAGGGCTTACCCAACGCCACCCAGAGGTTGAAGACAAGCTGAAGGGGCGCTACTTAGGTCTTGCATCACCTGAAATGCTGGCCTTTTACAAACAGCAAAACATCAACACGCTGCAATTGCTACCTGTCGCAGCATGCATGCATGAGCCTCACCTACTAGAGATGGAAAAGGTCAATTATTGGGGATACAACCCTTATCTCTTTATGGTGCCCGATCCGCGCTACGCAGAACAAGACGCCGTTACGGAATTAAAAACAACAATTCGCGAATTGCATAAAAACGGTATCGAAGTGATTCTCGACGTGGTTTACAACCACACTGCTGAAGGTGGTGAAGGGCCTACAATCTTCAACCTGAAGGCCCTCGATTCCTGTTTTTACATCAAACATGGCAACCACTTCGCCAATTACACTGGCTGCGGAAATACAGTCGATCTCACCTACCAACCAGCGTTAAACCTTGTGATGGATACATTACGCTACTGGGTTAGCGAATTTAAAGTCGATGGCTTCCGTTTTGACTTGGCTGCAACGTTAGGTCGACAGGGCGATGATTACAACCCAGAAGCAGCTTTCTTTAAAGCCGTTGCGCAAGACCCAATTTTGCGTGAAACCAAATTGATTGCCGAGCCTTGGGATATTGGTCCAAATGGCTACCAAGTGGGTAACTTTCCATTTGGTTGGAACGAATGTAATGACAAACTGCGTGATATTTCCCGCAGTTTTTGGCGCGGTGATCAAGGCTATTTAAAAGAGTTTGCCACTCGATTAATGGGCTCTCGTGACATTTATAGTGCAGCGAACTGGCCATACAAACTCACCGTAAATTACATCACGTATCACGATGGCTTCACACTGCAAGATTTAGTGTCTTACAAGCACAAACATAACGAAGCCAATGGCGAAGAAAATCGCGACGGTCACGGTGACAATCGTTCAGAAAACTACGGTGTTGAGGGCGAGACAGAAAATCTGATGATCATCGCCACGCGTGAGAAGCAAAAACGCAACCTTATTGCTAGCTTGCTGTTTGCCTTCGGTATCCCACACATTCTCACTGCTGACGTGTTGTCTCACACCCAAGGTGGTAACAATAATGCCTATTGCCAAGACAACGAAACCAGTTGGCTGAACTGGGAAGAGACAGAACGTAAGCAACATTTCAAAGCATGGATGTCACAAATGGTCGCCAACCGAAATCAATACATGGTGCCATTTATCCGAGCTTTCAGTGGCGAAAACCGCAATAACAACCGTATTTTCTGGCGCCGTACAGACGGTCGCTTAATGGAGCACGATGATTGGAACCGTTTAAGCTCTGTCGCACTTCACCTTGGTATCGGTAAAGAAGGGCAAGAGCTGGTTTACCTCATCAACCAAACTAACGCCACAGCGCGCTTTAAGCTCCCCAATGAGCGAAAGCAAGAATGGGTGACGATCTGTGATACAAACGTACGTAACCTCAACCCAGGACATGCTGAAGGCGAAGTCTTGCTCTCACCCACCTCGATGGTGATTTTGCACTATCAACCAATCCAAAGCACACCAAAAGGTGAGCAAACGCGTAGCTAAGTTATAAACGCTCCAAAAAAGGAAAGCCGATGCATCTCAGTGCTTCGGCTTTTTTGTTGGTTAGATGTGCCTAACTCATTATTCGCAAGGCGGCGCTAGGTGAATCAAAGCTAACCCACCCTGTGACGTCTCGCGGTATTTCTTGTTCATGTCCTTGCCCGTTTGGTACATGGTTTCAATCACCTTATCCAACGAGATCAAACATTTACTATTACGCTTTAGTGCCATG
Organism: Vibrio sp. Vb1574; assembly: GCF_033338675.1. Lineage (NCBI taxonomy): Bacteria > Pseudomonadati > Pseudomonadota > Gammaproteobacteria > Vibrionales > Vibrionaceae > Vibrio > Vibrio sp. Vb1574. Next base: position 103,645 of record NZ_JAWOTC010000004.1, on the reverse strand, counting down.
CGAGATGCATTGATCGCTTTCATTGCACCCATTGCATTACGCTCAATACACGGTACTTGCACTAAGCCACCAATTGGGTCACAAGTCATGCCTAGTGAGTGCTCCATGGCGATCTCGGCCGCAATACAAATTTGCTCATTACTACCACCACGCAGCGCGGTCAAGCCAGCTGCCGCCATAGAAGAAGAAACACCGACTTCGCCCTGACAACCTACTTCGGCACCCGAAATAGACGCATTAGTTTTGTACAAAATGCCAATCGCACCGGACACAGCAAGGAAGTCTTTAAGCTGTTTAGTATCAAGCTCTTTGATGAAGCGATGGTAGTACATCAATACCGCCGGAATCACACCCGCCGCACCATTAGTTGGCGACGTTACGACTTGTCCACCAGCCGCGTTTTCTTCACTCACAGCAAAAGCAAACAGGTTAATCCAATCCATAATTTCCATTGGATCGTTTTCGATTGCTGCATTTGCTTCAAGCTTCTTCAACAAGTTTGGCGCACGGCGGGTCACGTTCAAACCGCCATCCAAAATACCTTCTGTTTCGAAACCACGCTCCATGCAACGCGTCATCACACGCCAGATCTGTTCTGCGCGTTGATTGATGGCTTCCATTTCCTGAAACGCTTGTTCGTTTTTCAGAATCATGCCGCCGAGGCTCATGCCGTTCTTCTCTGCCTGTGCCAACATTTCGTCCGCACTGGAGAATGGAAACTCAACTTCAACGGGAGCAGTCGCACTGCCATTTTGCAGTTCATCCGCCGTTGCGATGAAACCACCACCGATTGAGTAGTAAGTTTCAAACCCAACCTGATTGCCGTGCGCATCTAACGCAGTAATCGTCATGCCATTCTCATGCAGAGGAAGGTTCTCTTCATGGAACAACATGTCCGTTTTGTAGTTGAATTCGATTTCATGACGGCCATCGACAGACATCATGCCCTCTTCAATCGCCTTGCGCATCGCTTTATTCGCAGAAGCGATTTTGATGGTATCTGGTTTGTTACCCAACAGACCCAAAATCGTTGCGCGGTCAGTATGGTGACCAATCCCCGTTAACGAGAGTGAGCCGTATAAATCGACTTGAATACGAACCACTTTTGCCAAGTTCGATTCAATCAAACGAGTGAAGTGGTAACCCGCGATCATTGGACCATTGGTGTGAGAGCTAGAAGGGCCCACACCAATCTTGTAAATATCAAAGATGGACAGCATAAACTTACCTATTACGACAATGCAGCATAAAGCCAATCAGGGAGAACCATACAAGCAGCGATGGTCGCCACAGCGAACACCAATAGCCCGTAATGGCTTGCGGTTGGCTTTGCAAAAAGATGTTTTTGATTATTGATAAAAATATGTTGCTCGGCAGTCACAGCGCCCCAACGACGGCTTACTAACACACCAAACAAAAGGAAGACAAACGTACCAATTGGCGCGAACCATGGCCAAGCCACGTCGAGATACATGGCAGTAAACACCGCAATCACACTCATGATACTGCCAACGATCACGCCTTTCTCATTGGCTTTCGCCCAGAATAAACCAAGCACGAATGAACCCAAACGGATACCAACAAAGATGGAAGTCAGGCTAGCGATGGTTTTGAGTACCGATTCATTCGATACCGCCAGAAGAGCTGGCACTACCACCATGGCCGCAGCGAGCAAACTCATCTTTCTTGCGACTTTTTCGTAGTGCTCATCATCGGCACTCTTGCGAACGAAACGCTTGTAGATATCGAACGTCGCGACGGTCGCCATCGAGTTGTAGGTCGAGTCCAGCGTCGACATTGCGGCCGCCGCCAATGCGGAAATGATCAAACCAACCACAATAGGGTTAGTGTGGTTGAATACAAAATCCAAAATCACTTCGTTGCTGTTTTCAAACGATTGATCTTGATAGAAAACACTCAAAAGAACACCGAGTACCGCGAAGAACAAGTACACGAAAAACGCACCGTAACCACACAACAGCATCGACTTCTGCGCCGTCTTTTCACATCTCGTCGCTAACGTACGTTGGATGATCAATTGGTTGGTGCCGTACACACTCAAATGCAAAAAGCTCACGGCAACCACGCCAGCCCAGAGTGTGGTATCCACGCCCAAATCAAAGTCTAAGTTGATGATATTCAAGTGATCACGAGAAAGGTAATCTGCCGCATTAATCTCTGTCATTAGAATGGCAAAGATAGCGATGCTGCCTGCCACCAATACTGCAGATTGCAACATATCGGTCCAGATAACCGTGGAGATCCCGCCCGCATAGGTATAGCAAGCGGTGAAAATACTAATGTAGATAATGGCTTCAGAAATACTGATAGGCAGAACTTGCACTAAGATCAGCGCCACGGCATACAAAATCACACCCGCTGAGATACATTGAACCACAATGAACACAATCGAGTTGATGGTTCTTGCATACACCCCAAAGCGGTGCTCAAGGTATTCATAAATCGAAGTCAGACCCAGCTTATAAAAAACAGGCACAAAGAAAATAACAGTGAAAAAGATAACGATGGGATAGTTAAGGTGAATACTCATCGCTTCCATGCCAGAGCTATAAACCCAACCAGGCATCCCTACAAACGTCATCGCACTAATGTAAGTCGCAAGTATCGAAACACCCGCCGTAAACCAGCCAAATTGCTTTCCACCCGTGGAAAAGTCGCCACCATTGCTGTAGCGCTTATTCACTAAATAGCTGATTAGTATGGTAATTGCTACATATAACGCAATCACCACAAAACTTGAGTACGTAACCATTTTAAGGTTTTCCTAATTCTGGGTAGCTAATTATTATGCCCAGATATTACTGTAAAAAGGCATTTTTAAACGACAATCCCACTGTAAGTGTGATTATTATCACCAATATAGGCGAAAATGTATTCAAAATCGCCAAAAACGCCGATTAGTGAGATCCTTGTCACTAAAACCCACAAAATGGGTACGCATTCATTTTAAAATTGATTTTGATCACGGATCTAATAACCTTAAAAAAACTATGATTCACCCCGACACGAAATCGAAGATGATCCAAATAAGATCGTGTTCATTAAGTTTGAATAGCAACAAATCCTAAGTGAAATAGAGGTTTATCGGTCATGAATGCCAAAAGACACATGAGCGAAGTTCCTATGATTCAAAGGGTAGCTGCCTATCTAGCGATACTGGTTGGTTACTTTTTCTATTGTTATAACTTTGTAATTATTGACTACGTACGCCCATACATCGTTGAAGCGTATGATGGTATTAGCCTATCAGACACTGCCCAGTTCTATACATGGCAGTCGGTTGGTGCACTTATCGGTGCATTGAGCTGTGCTTGGTTCGCAACAAAATTTGGTAAGAAATCCACTCTTATTACCATCACAGCCCTAAACGGTGGCGCAACGATCATCAATATGATGTTCACCGACTACGCAACATGGGCAGCAATGCGTTTCATCATTGGTTTGTCACTGGGTGGTTACTTCACCGTGGCAGTAAGCCTAATGATCGGCCTATTTACGCCAACGGTACGTGGTAAGTTGACGGCATTCGCGTCTTCTATGTTCTCTGTAGCACTGATGGTAATGGGTGCGTATGCAGCATTTATTGCAAGCATTGATGCACCATGGGAAAGCCTAATGCTTGTAGGTGGTATCCCACCATTGGCAGCCGCTGTGGTCATGATCTTTGTACTACCTAGCGACAGCAAAGTGATCGCTTACGGTGAAGAAGAGCAAGCAAAAGTAGAAGAATCAAATGCACCAGCGAAAAAAGGCTCTTGGGGCGAAATGCTAAGCAAGCCTTACCGTAAGATCACACTAACGTGTCTATTACTGGCTGGCCTTAACTTCTACGGTTTCCAATTCTTTGGTGGCTTCGTAACCACATACCTACGTGATGTACGTATGTTCGACGGTGCAACCATCGGTCTCATCTTCTCTATCTCAGCATTTGGTTCACTGTTTGGTGCGTGGTTCTGGGGTTGGGTAGCTGACAAATTCGGTCGTAAGGTGAACGCGTTTGGCTTCATCCTAGCGGGCATCATGGTTTCAATCTTCTTTGTTGCACCTGGCGACATGGTGATTGGCGGCCTAAACATGCTGGCTCTACTTGGTCTGATTTACAACTTCGGCCTGTCTTCTTCAGCGGTATGGGGTGGTTACTTCTCAGAACTGTTCCCAGCACACCTACGTAGCTACGGCGCGGCGCTATTCCACGGTGGTCGTATCCTCGGTATGTGGGCACCAATGGTACTTATCTTCATCCAAGAGCGTACCGACCTACAAACCGCAATGTGGGGTTCACCAATCGTATGGATCCTTGCTGGTCTTCTATGGCTATCACTGCCAGAGACACTAAAAGGCGGCGTGTTCGATAAGAGCAAAAAAGCCGAAGCAGCAAAAGCGTAACTGAATTTCAAAAACTCCGGCTGGCTCCCCGGCCGGATGAAAAAACTTAATTTCGAGTCCTGTTCCCAAAGCCGACTCGACAGCAAATAAGAGAGTTTATTATGTCTAAATATCAAGAAGCGAAACGCGTTGTACGTGAATACTTCAGCGCAATGGAAAACGCAACTCACGAGAACGTGGCAGAAGTACTAAAAGCACACACTTCAGAAGATTACCTATGGCGTGGTGTTTACCCATTCCGTGAGCAACAAGGCGCTCAAGCAGCGGCTGACGTTTTCTGGGCTCCTTTGATGAAATCAATGACTCGCATGCAGCGTCGTCAAGACATCTTCATCGGTGGTGAGAACGAAGTAACATCAGGTGAAATCTGGGTAATGAGCATGGGTCACTTCATGGGTCTATTCGACGCTGAATACCTAGGCATGCGCCCAACTGGCAAAATCATGAACATCCGTTACGCAGAATTTAACTGTGTTGAAAACGGCAAGATCACTAAGACTGGCCTATTCCTAGACCTTCTAGGCGCGATGGACCAAGCGGGTTGTTACCCACTACCACCATCAACAGGTAAGCACTTCGTATACCCTGGTCCTCGTAACCACGACGGTCTACTGTTCGAAGACGCAGCACCAGAAGAAGGCGTAGCAACACTAGCACTAGTGAACAAGATGGTTGATGACCTATCTGCACTGAACGACAGCGGCGCTATGGGTTGCCCACCAGAAGTTCTTGAGAAGAGCTGGTCTAAAGACATGATCTGGTACGGTCCATGTGGTATCGGTGCGTCTTACACAATTCCTCGTTACCAACAGCAGCACCAATTGCCGTTCCGTAACAACCTGAAAGACAAGAAGTTTAACGGCCACGTATGTCGTTTCGCAGAAGGTAACTTCTCTTGTTTCTTCGGCTGGCCAAACCTATCTAACACGCCAATCGGTGGTTTCCTAGGTATGACAGGTGGTGAAGTACGTGCAGACATGCAAGTGGTTGACGTTTACTACCGTGACGGCGACAAGCTATCTGAGAACTGGGTACTGATCGACCTTCCTTACTGGCTAAAACAGCAAGGTCTAGACGTGTTCGAGCGTACTCAACAGATCCTAAACCCTTCTCTATAAGAAGTCCTAGGGGCGGATTGTCAACCCGCCTTTATGTTGCCTGAATCCCCTCTCGGTTCAGGTGACATGCTCCCAACTCGTGCCTCAAGGATGGGGCACAACCTCAAGATAGAACCCTTATTCAAAACGGGCATGAACGCACGGTGGCTTTCTGCGCCCTGAATAATGAGATTGATGATGAAAAAGTCGACCCTTTCTGCAGTGATTTTAGCAGCGCTTACTTCTAGCTCAGCCTTTGCTGCACACACTTTTGTTAATGACGCTGGCGACAGCCTAACCATCGATGGCCGTTTCGATCTTCGCTACCAAGACCGTGGCGGTGATGACAACGGCGAATGGAACAGCGGCAGCTCACGTTTCGGTTTGAAAGGCCAAATGGGTCTGGATAACGGCTGGACTGGTTTCGGTCACGCGGAATGGGGCTACAACTCTGGCGCGAACGGCGACAACATTTACGACCGCTTGCTATACGCAGGTGTTGATCACGAAAAATACGGCAAGATTGCTGCGGGTACTAAGCAGTGGTCTACCTTCTACGACGTAGCATGGTACACCGATTTAGGTCGTGTATTCGGTACTCGTGGCTCAGGTGTTTACAACCTAGCTGACTGGGGTATCGCTTCCGGTGCTGGTCGTGCAGAAAACTCAATTACGTACCGTAATTCAATCAATGAAAAAGTGAGCTACGGCTTTACTTACCAAACCACGCGTGAAGATGTTGCTCTAGCAAGCAATGCGACAGCCTCACTGAAAAACGGCATGGGTGCGTCGATCACTTACAAACCCGTTGATGGCGTAACACTTGGTGCGGCTTACCATCAAAATGAAGTTGCGGATCTAGACGCAAGCGTGGTTGGCGTAGAAAACGGCGACAACATGCGCATCATGCTATTGGGCGCAAACTACAGCAACGGTGGCTTCTACGCGGGTGCGACATTCCACGTTGGCGAAAACTGGGAAGCAGTGAGCCAAGGCGGTACGGACGTAATGTTCGATACCCTAGGTGGCGAAATCTACACTTACTACCACTTCGATAACGGCCTACGCCCAACGTTGAACTACAACTACATGGAAGATCGTGGTGACGAGACACAAGGTTACGAGCGTAACTTGCTGATCCCTGGTCTTGAATACCACTTCCAGAAGAACAAATTCCTAGTTTGGACTGAATACCAGTTCGATCTAGGTAAAGATCAGTACGATGGCAGCAAATTCGAAAACCGTGATGATCAATTCGCGGCAGGTATTCGCTACTACTTCTGATAATACTCATCGCTCACCACCTATACCCAAGTAACCTTAAGGTGGTGAGTGATGAAGTTCTTATCAACACTAAGCAAAGTTATCTTGAAGCCAAGTAGTCATCACTTCACTAATAATTAAAGGCTGCTCAAGCGTAGATAGATGCCCACACTCAGGGATAACATGAAGCGTGACGTTTGGGATGCATCTCTCCATGAGCAGATGATTGTCTAGCGGACAAAGCTTATCTTCTTTACCTGTTATCACCAACGTAGGAACTTGAATGTCCGCCAATAAAGGTCGCGCATCCGGGCGAGTGGCTAACGCTTTAGCATGTGCTTCAAATGCCTCCAAACCTACATTGACCGCCATGCCTTCTATACGCTCAGTTAACGCTTTGTCTTGCAAACGGCTTGGATGAATCAGCACAGGCATCAGAGTGTCAGGCGTAATGCGTTCAAACTCACCACTTAACGCACGGCTAACCAGTGCATCACGCTTTTGTGTCACCTCTGGCTTTTCATCTGCTGCATTGGTATCCATGAGGATCAAGCCTTTGACTCTGTTTGGCGCTTGACGGTACACCTCAAAGGCAAGAATCCCACCCATTGATAAGCCCCCCAAGACAAACTCCCGCGGTGCGTCTTGCAACACTCTCTGCGCCAGCTGTTCCATTGACGGCAATGAAGCCAGCGTCGGGCATGTAGGCTCAACCCAACTTGGCAACGCTCGGTTGATATCCTCAAACAATGTGCCATCACAAAGTAGTCCGGGTAGCCAAACTAACGAGGTGGGTTGCGTCATTTTATTCTCCTGCCAGCGGCTTTGGTTGATCAGAGCCAAGAATGCAATACGTCAAACTATTACCACGCAAGTTCGTCAGTGAGTATGACGCACCTTCTGGAACATTCAGCACATCACCGCGCGTTAAAACAACACTCGCTTGTTCGCCTTGATGCGTGAGGACCACTTCAGTATCGCCATCAAAGTTGATAAGCACTTGTTTTTCTTCTCGCCAGTGTTGAGGAATCGAGCCACCTTCAGAAAGCTCATAAGCCATGATGCTCACTTCATCTTCACTCTTTACTTGGAAGTCATAACTCGCCAAAGGATGACCCGTTAAGGCGTATTGTTTCACGTTGCTTCCGCTGAAATCGCCTTTGATTTCACGATAATCTTTTTGCAGAGCGACAAATGGCATCATCTCTTCTGCGGTGTAGGTATCGAAGGTCGCGAGCTCTTCTTCGGTAAGCAGCGGCATCAATTCTGATTCTTGTGGCACCGGGTCGCCATTAATGGTGTCCACGAGTGTGCCATCGGCTTTGAGGTATAAACCATAACCTTGACTGTCTTTAATAACGTTTGGATGCCAAATAACGCCGCCACCTGAATCGTCGCCGCCAAGTACCGAGAACATAAAGCCGTAATCGCGGCCAACCACTTCAAATCCACGGAAGAGATTGGTTGGAATCGAGATGACGTCACCGTGAGACAACACCGCTTCATGCTCTCCATCGTTCCCCCAATAAAAACGGAACTGACCTTTGAACACCAAGAAAAGCTCGGCGGTACGATGAGAGTGCAACGAATTTTTGATGCCCGGCGGTTGGCCTGCGGCACCAATGTTAAAGCCCGCCGTATCGCGAATATGAACATGCTGACGACTGCTCTCTGCCACCCCTGCACCGATAATGCAAAAGTTATCTTTGAGATCACTGCCTGGCGTGCGCGCATCAATAAACGCACTCGTACCCGGAATCAGTTCCATGTAGCGGACCAGGTTATTATTCATTTTAGATTGTAGAGTCATTGTAAATCCTTGTTGTCCTTGTTTGGACCTAGCCTTTGAATTGTTAGTTACAGACCTAAAGGTCGCCCACCATCAACCGCGATGGTATTGCCTGTCGAGAAGGTAAGAAGATCTGCCGCGACGTACACGGCTTGAGCGACTTCTTCATCATTGGCTAAACGCTTAAGCGGTGTGGATTGTTCTTGTTGATTACGCCATGCGTCATCCAAGCCTTTGACAAACTCAGTGTCGACAAGCCCTGGAGCAACAGCCAGAACTCGAACCTCGGGAGACAGAGCGCGAGCTAAAGAACGGGTCATGTTCTCCGCGGCAGATTTACTTGCACAGTAAGCAATGTTGCTCCCCATCGCAGTCTGTGCCGCGATAGAAGTAATGTTCACCACACAACCATTGGCTTGCTTAAGCCAAGGCTCAAACGCTCGAACCATGGCAAAAGGCGCACGGACGTTCACTTGGAAAATTTGGTCAAACAGCTGGTCATCTAAACTTTGCAAATCAGAGTGCGCGACGAATTTCGTCATCCCCGCACAGTTGACCAACAAATCCAGCTTGTCGCTTATTTCACTGACTTGATGTTTAAGCTGTTCAATCGCACTAGAATCTGCCACGTTCAATTTGAATGCTAGATGCTCGTTACGTGGCAGCGAGGAAAGCACATCCTCGGCCGCTTTCTGATTACTGTTGTAAGTCAGAATCACGCGATATCCCGATTCAGCTAGCTTGCGACAAATGGCGGCACCCAGTCCGCCACTGCCGCCTGTGACTAAGGCAAGTTTCGACATATTACGCCTCTTCCACTTTGCCTTTGTAACGGCGCACACGAATATCCGCTTGCTCTTTGTGGCCAGCAAAACCTTCGAGTGCACACAAGCGAGAGCAGTACTCGCCGACTTTTAAGGATGCCGCTTCCGTCACACGCTGGTAAGTACAAGTCTTGATGAACTTCCCTACCCAAAGACCACCGGTATATCGTGCCGCTTTCTTCGTTGGCAGTGTATGGTTGGTACCAATACATTTGTCGCCGTAAGAAACGTTGGTTTCACGACCTAGGAATAAGGCACCGTAGTTGGTCATGTTATCTAGGAAGTATTTAGGATCTTCCGTCATCACTTGAACGTGTTCAGAAGCGATATCGTCTGCCACTTCCACCATTTCTTCGTAGCTATCGCATACGATCACTTGTCCGTAATCTGCCCACGCTTTACCCGCAACTTCCGCCGTTGGAAGAATAGTTAGCTGACGTTCAATCTCTTTGATAGTTTCTTTTGCAAATGTCTCGCTGTTGGTCAACAAGACAGCGGGAGAGTTGTAACCGTGCTCGGCCTGACCAAGCAAGTCCGCCGCTGCCAATTCAGGGTCACAGCCTTTCTCATCAGCAATGACTAAGGTTTCAGTTGGGCCTGCAAACAAATCGATACCGACGCGACCAAACAACTGACGTTTTGCCTCTGCTACAAATGCGTTACCCGGCCCTACAATCATATCGACCGGTGCAATAGTCTCCGTCCCCAGAGCCATTGCACCTACCGCCTGAACACCACCGAAGCAATAGATTTCATCCGCACCCGCCATTGCCATCGCAGCGACAATCGCCACATTCGGCTGGCCATTAAACGGTGGCGCACAAGCAATAACACGTTTTACGCCCGCGACTTTCGCCGTCAGTACACTCATGTGAGCGGATGCAACCAATGGGTATTTACCGCCAGGGATGTAACAACCCACGCTGTTGACTGGAATATTTTTATGCCCCAGTACCACACCAGGCATGGTTTCTACTTCGACGTCTTTCATTGAGTCACGTTGAATTTGAGCAAAGTTTCGAACTTGTTGCTGAGCGAACTCGATATCATGACGAGTCGATTCATCAAGCGCATCCACACAGGCCTGGATTTGCTCTTCTGACAGGCGGAATTGCTCCGGCGACCAGTTATCAAACTTTTCAGACAACTCACGTACAGCGCTATCACCTTTCGATTCAATATCAGCAAGAATGTTTTCAACAATCTGACGCACTTTTGCGTCGTTTGATGCTGATGCTTCTTCAGTGATTCCGTTTTTTAAAATGCGTGCCATTGGGTTTCTCCTTGAACATTGAGGCTGACGAACGGTTATTTTTATGCGTTTGGATACGAATGCAAAATCAGATTAAACACTTAATTAACATTTGACAAGTTAAGTCAACAAACCACAAAAATAATCCTTAAGCCTTTGTATTGATTAATTTAAACAAATAAAATCAAGTAATAAGCACCTTGATTGAGTTTAATTTTTAATCAAAAATGAGTTTTAGATCACATCATTTTTACTCATCATTTACATTTCTACATGTTAGTTTTTGCATACCTTTGCAAAGGAGAGAATTATGAGCAATTTTAAGCAACGTCTGACTAAAGAAACGCTATTAGGTACATTTGTTAAAACCCCTCATCCTCACATTATCGAGGTATTGGCACTGGCAGAGTTGCCTTTTGTGGTACTGGATGCAGAGCACGCACCTTTCGATCGTTCCTCGCTTGATCTGTGCATCATGGCGGCCAGAGCGAATGACCTCGCGTGCGTGGTACGAGTACAAGACAGCGCCCCTTCAACCATTTTGAACGCGCTTGACTGTGGCGCGGCGGGTGTACAAATTCCCCATGTTTGTACTGCTGAGCAAGCGACGCAACTGGCGAAAATCTGCCATTACGGAGAAGGTGGCCGAGGGTATGCTGGTTCCAGTCGAGCAGCGCAATACGCCACTAAGCCCATGGTTGAACACTTAAAAGACAGCCGTGCGAATACGATTGTCATTGCACAAATTGAAGACCCTCAAGGGGTTGAAAATGTTGAAGCGATTGCCAATGTTGAAGGAATTGATGCGCTCTTCATTGGCCAAGTTGATCTCACTGTCGCTTATGGTGCTGATAGCGTTCATGATGAGAAAGTCGCACAAGCAAGTATGCGAGTAATCGAAGCGGCCAGAGCCGCCAATAAACCTGTTGGCATGTTTGTCGCGACGGCTCAACAAGCTCGGGAATGGCGTGAACTCGGCGTTAGCTTCTTTTGTGTTGGGTCTGAACACAAAATGATCATTGATGGCTTCAAACAAGAGAGAAATGTGATGAATTCTTGAGTTTTCTCTGATATTTACGCCTTATCAATGTAATGCTCTAGACACAGAAATCCCCTAGCCCATACACTCAGCACGTATGAGAAGGTTCAATGGCCTTAAATAAGGAGTATCACCATTAAAGCGAAAGTAACTTCGATCGACGTCGCGAAGATGCTCGGCGTCTCTCAATCGACGGTATCTAGAGCATTCAGCCCGACTGCGAGTATTAGCGAGAAGAAACGCAAAATGGTGATGGATGCCGCAGCTAAGCTCGGATACACACCGAATGCCATCGCCCGAGGTCTGATTTCGAGTCGTTCAGGCTTAGTGGCGATTGCGTTAGATAGCGAATCAAACCCAATGTACGACATGCAATCTCGTGCTTTGGCTGTCGAAATTCAAAAGCGAGGCGGACAAGTTGTGCTTTGCCCTATCGACAAGGACGACCTCGATCTCGCCATTTCACGCGCCATTGAATACCAAGTGGACGGACTCGTTATCGCCACCAGCCGTTTAACTTCACGCGCGTTTGCCCAATGCGAAAAGTTTGGCGTTCACTTAAGCTTGATCAACCGCTACGCCGAAGGCATTAATGCCAACAGCTCTGGTATTGATAACCGCTTGGCGGGCCAACAAGCAGCCGAGTATTTAACGCAGAAAGGCGCAAAACAGTGTGCTTACATCAGTGGCGATGCTGGCTCCATGACCAGTGAAGAGCGTTGGCTGGGTTTCTCTTCAAAATTGCAAGAACTCGGCTCCCCGTCACCAACCTTTATCCAAGCCAAGTACAGCTTTGAAGCAGGCTTAAAAGCGGCGAAAGCGATCTTGTCGCATACCAGTAAACCCGATGCAATTTTTTGTGCAAACGACATCCTCGCCATGGGTGTGATGGATGGCTTGCGACAAGCCGGAGCAAAGATCCCCCAAGACTTCTCTGTGATGGGTGTAGATAACATTCCGATGTCTGCATGGCCGAGCTATGATTTGACCACCATTGCTCAACCAGTCGACAAAATTGTTAAACGAGCGGTTGAAGACTTGATGAATCGAATCAACGGCAACCTGGATGCAACTGGCGAATACCTTTTCGAGCAAGGCACCTTGATCGAACGTAGTAGCACCATTTAATAAATCCATTTTTATTCATTCTTCATAAACAAAATGTCTTACTTTCAAGTAAGGCATTTTCTGTGATCGCGATTAAATTTTCACCAATCGTTATTTAATTCCTCATCAATTCATCAATTTTGTTATTGACTTGTTACTTTAATGTTTTATTTTGGATTCGTATGCAAAATGGATATGAATTGCTCAACTAATTTATAAAAACATAAAAAGTTGTGTGACTTGCCGACGAATGCCCATGGCAGGTCATACCAGAAACAAGGAAGAACGATGAAGAAAGCAATCCTTACTTCACTTACCGCACTGGGGCTTGCATTTAGCAGCATGAATACGTTTGCAAACAGTGTTATTCGTCTTGCTCATGACAGTCAAGAAACCTCTCCCGTACACAAAGCAATGCTCTATTTCGAACAAGAAGTGGAAGCTCGCTCAAACGGTGAGATAGAAGTTGAAATCTATCCGGCAAGACAACTAGGCGATGTGCGTGAGACGACTGAACTCGTACAGCAAGGCAACTTACAAATGACGTTTGGTGCGTCAGTTTTACTCTCTCCCTACGTCCCAGAGTTTAACGTGCTCGACGTGTTCTACCTTTTTGATAGCGAAGAGCAAGCACACAAAGCGCTCGACAGTGAGAAGATCGGACAACCATTGTTGAATGCTATGGAATCAAAAGGCTTTCATGGACTTGGCTTTATGGAGGTCGGCTTTCGTAGCGTGACCAACAACAAACAGCCAATTGATAGTATTGAGGACCTGAAAGGGCTAAAGATTCGCTCGGCATCTAACCCCACTCAAATAAGCGCGTGGAAATCTATTGGTACTGCGCCAACACCTCTGTCTTGGGGAGAAATTTTTACCTCGCTCCAACAAGGTCTGATTAACGCTCAAGAAAGCGGCATCTATTCAATTTATGCCGAACGCTTTTATGAAGCGCAGAAATACCTCTCTTTGACTAACCACATTTACACTAACTACGTGCTGTTCATGAACAAATCGTTTTGGGATTCACTTCCTGCAGAGCAACAGGCGCTGATCAGTGAAGTAAGCAAAGAAACCATCGCAAAACAGCGTGAGCTCGCCGCGCAGCAAAACCAAGAAGTAATCAAAGAGCTCGAAGCAAAAGGCATGACGGTTAACATCGTCCCAGACGAGGTACGCAGCATCATGAAAGAGAAAATGAATGCGGCCGTGTACCAGGACTTGCGCAGTAAAACGGGTAAAGACTTGTTTGACAACGTGATGGCCGAGATAGAACGCCTATAACTCCCACTCTTTTGCACGATCTGGCAACAGGTCGTGCTTTCTCGTTTTGGAGGTGAACATGAAGTGGTTTCGCTTACTAGACAAATACCTAGAACCAACCCTTATCGTTATCGCGATCTCAACGATGACAACTTTACTGTGCTTGCAAATCGCCCTACGCCTGTTCGATGCAACGATCGCGTGGGCTGAAGAGCTGGCTCGTTATTTATTCGTATGGGCGATGTACCTGAGCATCAGCTACTGTATCCGAGATGATCGACACATCCGCATTCGTGTGTTCATCGATAAACTTCCGGGCAATTGGACGCAATTCAGTTTGATTGTCTCTGATCTTATCTACCTTGCCTTTAGTGCAACTGTCGCCTGGTTTGGATTTAAGGTTATAAACCGCAGCCTGCAACTCGGTCAGATTGCACCCGCAATGGAAATTCCTATTGCGTGTTTGTATGCCTCTGTTTTAGTTTGCGCACTATTAAGCTGCGTGCGCCTAGTGACAAGCATTTATCAACGTGTGAACGCGTGCTCCACCAGCAATGAACGAGTTCGCTTTTCTCGCCAACGCTATCGCCATATCAAAGCAAAGTATCGTACTTCTAACCGACTATTGGAGTTTAACGCATGACGTCTGCACTTTTGTTTGGCAGCTTTGGTCTGCTTCTGCTCATTGGCGTTCCGGTCGGTATTGCTCTGGCGGCAGCCAGTATGGTCGCGATACTCAGTCTGCCGTTTCTTAACATTGAGTTTTTAGTCCAAGGAATGGTAACAGGGCTCGACTCTTTCCCTCTCCTCGCCGTCGTTCTATTTACCTTGGCAGGTAACCTTATGAGCCAAGGAGGGATCTCAAAACGATTATTACACGTGGCGGAGGTCTTCTTTGGCCACTTTACTGGTGGGCTTGGCATCGTCGCCATTGTGGCGTGCATGTTCTTCGCTTCCATCTCTGGTACAGGGTCTGCCACCGTTGCCGCTATCGGCCTGACGATGATTCCCTCTATGGTGAAGAAAGGCTACGACCGCAGCTTTGCCGGTGCCTTGATCGCCTCTTCCGGCGGGATTGGCGTCATTATTCCACCCTCTGTGGTGATGATCGTCTACGCGATCACAGCTGAAGTCTCGGTCACCAAGATGTTCATGGCGGGCATCATTCCTGGCTTGGTCGTCGGTATGGTATTGATCGGCTACTGTCTAATTGTCTCAAAAATGCGGGGCTACACAGGTAACGAGCGCAAAGCGACCTGGGCAGAGCGTCTTGATGCGCTAAAAGAAGCCAGTTGGGCAATGCTACTACCCGTGATCATTCTCGGCGGTATCTATTCCGGTATCTTCACACCTACCGAATCAGCCGCCATTGGTGTGCTCTATGGCTTATTCTTTGGCATGTTTGTTTATAAAGAGCTCAAACCAGCGCAAGTGGTGAAAATCATTCTAGAGTCGTCACTGTTAGTTGGCGCTGTGCTCGTCATTGTGGGTGCGTCCGTGACGTTTGGCCGCATATTGACCCTAGAACGTCTACCGACCGAGATCGCTCAGTTCATTCTATCGATTACCGAAAACAAACTGCTGATACTGCTTTGCATCAATGTTCTGTTGTTGCTTGTCGGTACCTTCATGGAAACGCTGGCGGCCATTGTTATTCTCACACCAATTCTGCTACCCATTACGTCAGCACTCGGCATGGACCCCGTTCATTTTGGTATCGTGATGATCGTGAACTTGGCCATTGGCTTTGTTACGCCTCCTTTAGGTGCCAACTTGTTTATGGCAAGTCAGGTAGGCAAAGTACCGATAGAGTCGCTCTCTAAAGCCATTATGGGCTGGATTGGGGCAATGATAGTGGCCTTGATGTTGATTACCTTCATCCCTGCCATCTCGCTATCGTTACCTGCGCTTTTATCCTGATCGTTGCACTCATAGAGCGCTTATGACTGTTATAGCCACTAGATAAACACCTTTCTAGTGGCTTATTCGTTATTTACTTCCGATTTAATAAAAAAGCCTTTAAGCATTCGTATGCAAAAGGAAAATTTGAAAGATATAAGGATAATTGACACCAAAATAGCTGAATATTAGCGATAAAGTCTATTTGGGTGCCTTGATCTGCATGATTATCAGTTTTGGCTTAATCATTTGTTTCCATTCAAACAGATAAAAATAAATTAAGCGATTAAAAAACAATAAGATATTAGGAAATTCATACAAAAAACTTTGACCTCCTTTCTTATTAACACGTCTCGATAAGAGATAGCTTCCATCTCTCCTGTACTTTTTTAGTTTGTTTTCCGCTCAATTGTTAAAAGTCTGATCATCAGCACGCTATTTAAACAATCAAAAAACAATCCGTTGACAAAATGGCAACATGATATATTTTGAATACGTAATCAAAACATAATTATTCAATTACGGAGGTGATTTATGGCCATGGTTGGCTTCGATGAAAAGTGGCGTGATTTTCCCGACTACATTCTTGGTATCACAAAAGAGATTTGGGAAGACCGAGGTTTAAACACCTTAGAACACTACTACTCTCCCGACATTGTTGTGCGTACTCCACTCTCTATCGTTCAAGGAAACGAAGGGGTGATCAGTGCAACAATGGCGACACTGGCCGAGTTTCCCGATCGCACGCTATATGGCGAAGACGTCATTTGGTCAGGCACCCCGGAACAAGGCATGCTTTCTTCTCATCGAATCATCTCTACTGCAACACACAGTGGCAACGGCTTCTACGGGCAAGCCTCGAACCGCAAACTTCGTTTCCGTATTATCGCAGATTGCCACGCTATCAATAACCAAATCAATGACGAATGGTTGGTTCGCGATCAAGCCGATATCGCGAACCAACTGGGCATGACGTCAGAAGAGTTTGCACGCCAACAAATCGAATTTGAAGGTGGCGTGGAATCAAGCCCATTTCCGTTCACACCTGAAGTCGACATTCCTGGACCTTATTTGGGCGTAGGCAACGACAACGAATATGGTCATCGATATGAAGCAATTCTCAGAAGCCTTATGAATGCCGAGTTCTCAATAGTACCGAAAGAGTACGACCGCGCTTGCATCGGCGAATACACTGGCGGTCAAACTGCCCTATCACACTCGGAAGTCGATCATTTTTGGATGGCACTTCGTGCGTCTTTCCCAAATGCTCAATTTACCGTTCACCATCGTATTGGCCGAGATGACGACATGATGTCACCACGCGCGGCAATTCGATGGTCTTTGCACGGTAAGCATGAGGGATATGGGATGTTTGGTAAGCCTTCAGGAAAAGAGGTTTACATCATGGGGATCAGCCACGCTGAGTTTGGCCCTTGGGGTCTTCGTCGCGAATTCACTTTGTTTGACGAGACCGCAATCTGGAAGCAAATCCTGCTTCAGCAAGGCTAACGGCTGACTAAACACTATTTATTAAAATCACGGACAGTAAGGAAGCAACATGTCACTCAACATCATCGAACAGTTCTACCAGAACTACTTCAAAGCCGCAGACATCGAGCAAAAACAGGCCGCTCTGCAAACTTTGAACCCTGACGTAAAATGGTGCGTGGCGCACCCTGTGAACGATCTTAATGGCCCAGATGCAACCCACGAATCTTTCCTCTCACCACTTGTTAATGCTTTGCCTGACGCCGAGCGCCGACCAATAATTGTTATGCACGGCGAATACGAAGGCCGCACTTGGTACAACTCTACCGGCTACTTTATCGGTACATTTGAACAACCACTGTTTGGCATCCCAGCAACAGGGAAAACACTCTACTTGCGTTACACCGAAATGGTGTGTGTGGAGAACGACCAAATCACCGAATCTTACATGATCCCAGACTTCATCGACGCGATGAATCAAGCAGGCTGCAACCCTCTTCGTAAAAGCTTAGGTCACGATGGCTTGGTTCCTTCTCCTGCAACTTCTAACGGTATTCAACAATCTGTTGTGTCTTTGGAAGAAAGTGAAAAGAGCGCCCAGCTGGTTGAAGATATGCTGTCTTGCTTGGGTCGTTTTGATGGCAAAGATCTTTTCTCGATGGATTTAGAAAACTACTGGCACAATGACTTTATGTGGTACGGCCCTGCTGGTATTGGTACTACGCGCGGTATCAAAGGTTTCCGTAACCACCATCAAGCGCCATTTGTGTTTGCCTTCCCTGACCGAAGTGTCGATATTGAGGTCAATTTTTTGGCCAAAAATGACTACGTATCCACAGGTGGTTGGCCACATATGCATGGTACTCACACTGGTCACAGTGGCTGGCTCGGTCTCGCCCCGACAGGAAAACACATCGAACTTCGCGTTATGGACATTTGGCGACGCGAAGGCGATTTACTGAAAGAAAACTGGGTGGCGATCGACATCGTTCATATCCTGCTGCAACTTGGCTATGACGTGTTTGCACAAATGAAAGAACAGTTAGAAGGACCTAATTATGCATGAGTTTGGCGCACTTAACTGGAGCATCCTTGGGGGATACATAGCCCTAACGCTAGTATTGGGTGCGGTGATTGGTAAGCGAGTAACTTCAGCTAGCCAATTCGCTTTGGGTGATAAGAGCATCCCTTGGTGGGCGATCGGTATTTCTGTCGTTTGTACTTACGTGAGTGCCATGTCTTTCCTTGGTGGGCCAGCTTGGTCTTACAAAGAAGGCCTGTCGGTTATCGCGATTCACCTCAATTATCCGCTGGTGATCTTCTTCATCGTGGCTGTGTTTATGCCGTTTTTCTACAACAACGGTTTAACCTCTATCTACGAGTATCAAGAACGACGCTTCGGCAAGGCTTCACGACTGACTTTGTCGTTTATCTTCCTTATCAAACAAGCATTGAGCTCGGCAGCCGTACTCTACGCGACAGCAATGATTTTAGAGTTCATTACTGGTATCGACGTGATGTACTGCATCATGATCGTCACTGCAATTGCCCTTATCTACACCGTAATGGGCGGTATCGCGGCTGTCATTTGGACCGATGTGATTCAAGCAGTAATCTTATTTATTGGCGCATTCATCATCATTGAAGCCGTTTGGAATGGCATGCCTGCTCCAATGACGGAGGTCATGGCAGAACTCAAAGCGAAAGGAATGACCGATGCCCTACAAACAAGTTTTGACCTAAGCCAAGTAACGACTGTATGGGCCGGCGTTATCGCAATGACGATGTTCCACACCACCGTGTATGGCGGTAACCAGATGATGGTACAACGTTGTATGGCCGCGAAAAACATGGGCGATGCGAAAAAGGCAATGTTGATGATGGGCTACGTGGCCTTCTTTATTTACTTTGTCTTTATCTTGCTTGGCGTCCTATTCAACGCTTATTACGACGGTAAAGAGTTTGAAAACGGCAACACCATCATTCTTCATTATGCGAGTGAATATGGAATGCCAGGCTTGATGGGCATCATTGCCGCTGCGATTCTGGCGGCAAGTATGTCGAGTCTCGATTCCGCATTTAACTCAATGGCGACCGTTTCTGTGGCTGACTTTTACAAACGCTTCTACAAGCAAAACGAGTCGGAAGAGCATTACTTAAAGGTATCGCGTTTCTTCACGGTGGCGTGGGCGATTTTGGTCATCATTCCAGCGATCATGTTTGCCACCAGCACAGGCTCGGTACTGGAAGTGCTGAGTAAGGCAGGCTCTTACTTTGTCGGTGCGAGCTTCTGTATGTTCGTCCTTGGTTTCTACTCAAAACACATTACGGAAAAAGGCTTGTTAATTGGCGTTGCTGCTAGCTTCTTGGTGATTTGGTATGTAGCCGTTGCGACCGATATTGCGTGGCCTTGGTATTGCGTGATTGGAGTCCTTGTGAATGCCGTTGTCGCTTACATTGCTAGCCTTCTCCTGACGGGTAAACAAGATGAAATGCATCTTTACACAGTGAAAGGCCAGCAAGCGGAATATGCTCGTCTAAATAAACCAATCAAGGAAGATGGTTGGTATGTCGTTCCCGGCAAAATCGATGCTCCATGTTATGGCTTACTAGTGATGTTTGTATTCTCGATCGTGATGCTTTGGGGGATCAACGCGTTTACCGACAACGCTCCTATGCTGATTAACTTTATGCGTGGCTGCTCTATTCTTGTCGCTACCGCTTGCATCGGATACATGGGGTATTCACTCCTCTCCCCAAAATCAAACAAGCAAATTAATGTTCTTTACGCAGATACTGTACGTCCAACAAACGGACAGTATCTACGCTCTAGATCTAGTGCTAGCTCAAAGCAAACCAAATGGGTTAACCCACATTTTGCTTTTTAACACTCCAAAGCCATTATTCTACTTAGGATACCCCGTCAGAACATTTATGAATACGTACCTATTTATGCTAGTCTTATGACCTCAATTACTGGCAACTAAGTTTTATTCATGAAATCAATTAAACACGTAGTCACATCAAAAGATGTGGCAAAGATGGCAGGCGTCTCTCAATCTACTGTATCGCGCGTGTTTGTTCCGGGTAGCTCAGTATCCGAAAAGACCAAGCAAAAAGTCTTTGAAGCGGCTAAAGCCCTTAACTACCGCCCTAACGCCTTTGCACGTAGCCTGACCACAAACGAATCGAAATTGATAGGTTTGGTGTTTCCTGATGCGGATTACCCTATCCATATGAAAACACTGCAATTAATTTCCAGTGAGTTACAGAAAAAAGGTTATTCTGCCGTATTGATTCCATGGCAAGTGGATGAAGAAGAGGGCCACTCAATCCCAAATATCTTCCAGTATCGCGTCGATGGTGTCATTGCTGCTTCCGCAACCTTCAATAAGTCCCTTTATGAAGAATGTGAAGAGTTTAATATCCCAATTGTTCAATACGCACGAGTTGTTGAAGGTACTAGGAGTAGCTACGTTATCAGTGACAACTACGAAGCAGGCCAACAAGCCGCGCAACTTCTGCACAAAAGTGGCGTGAAGAACGCGGTTTATTTGACGGGAGAAGTGCCAACCTTTACGAATGACGAACGCCAAAGCGGCTTCTGCTCTGAATTTGAAGACCTAACCGGCAAGACGCCACGCATCATTGAAGCCAGCTATGACTACGCGAGCTCACTTGATAAAGTCCGT
Source organism: Vibrio sp. Vb1574 (assembly GCF_033338675.1). Taxonomy (NCBI): domain Bacteria; kingdom Pseudomonadati; phylum Pseudomonadota; class Gammaproteobacteria; order Vibrionales; family Vibrionaceae; genus Vibrio; species Vibrio sp. Vb1574. The sequence goes on along the minus strand of NZ_JAWOTC010000004.1, from coordinate 82,525 downwards.
GCCATACTGGCAGACAAAAATCGGCCTGAAGCAGTGTTCTGTGCAACCGATAACCTTGCGATGGCGGTCATGGATATCGCCCGTATAGAATGCGGGTTGAGGATTCCTCAGGACTTACAAGTCATTGGTTTTGATAATATTCCTCAGACAGAATGGTTAAGCTATCAATTAACCACGTTCCGCCAGGATTTCCGTCGCCTCGCTCGCGAGTGCGTGAAGATCATTGTTGATCAAATTAATACGAAAAACGGCAGCCTAGTAAAAATGATGGTGCCAGTGAAGTTAATCGAGCGCCAGACAACAAAAGCTTAAATAGCTATAGCCAGCCATTCGGTTGGCTTTTTTATTTGCCTCTGACTCCCAAACGGCTCATTTAGTGTTGTAAGCATTAATGAACCCATGTATATTTATGAGCTATTACACTATATGAACCAAACAAAAAAAGGCTCATAATCCTTATGACCACGTATCTTTACACTCGTTATTCGCCAAAAAATCGAGCTTACCAAGAGCACCTTAATACTCTAAAAGCTTTTGCTCCCGAAGCTCAGCATTTTGAGGATAAGGTTCGTGGTTGCATGCCTCCAACCGAGAGAGAGGCATTCTTACAACTGCTCGATTCCGTCAGAACTGGGGATACGATTGTGCTCTGGTGGCTGACCGCATTTGGTCGCGACTTTAGTCAAGCATTGAACACAATAAAAATGCTACTCGATAAAGGGGTAACATTGAAAACCGTATGTGAATCACTAACTTTTGAGCCAGGTTCTGTTCAAACTCAAACACTACTCACAGTGTTATCTGGATATGGGAAAGTGCAGACTGAACATCGCCTGTTTGCCGCAGAGCAAGGGCGACAGGCCATTAAAGAGCAGCCAGAATTATGGAAACAGAAGTTTCGCGGCCGCCCCGCAAACAAAACCAAACACCAACAGATCGCAACGTTACTGCTAGAAGGCTACACATTGCAAAACGTGGCAGAGCAATGCGAAGTCAGTCTATCGACTGTGAAGCGGGTCAAAGCAAAGCTAAATGAAGTGGATGACGAAGGCGGCTTAAGATCACGACGCCAAAAAGGTTGTTTGAATGGAGACCAGTCATGAGTCGCCCAATCAACTTTCATACTATACTACTCGCCTGTCTTATTATTAGCGTTGGCCAGTTGAGCATGGGGCTAGTCATGCCCTCTTTGCCATGGATAGCAAAAGACTTTTCCATCTCCCTCGACCAAGCTCAACTACTTGTGAGTATTTATTTGCTCGGCTTTGGCCCCTCTCAATTTATCTACGGGCCAGTGTCAGATGCTTTAGGACGAAAAAGAGTATTACTTACCGGTTTACTCATCGCGATGTCTGGTCTGCTGATGATTATTTTCTTCAGTGACACATTTACAGGGATGGTAATGGGGCGCTTTTTACAAGGGTTAGGTACAGGATGCTGCGCGGTACTCGCGAGGGCGTCGACTCGAGATAGATTTAGCGGGGATGAACTCCCAGTGGCAATGTCTTACATCGCCATGGCGGCTTCAATCACGCCACTTATTGCACCTGTGATTGGCGGCTTTATCAACTTCCACTTCGGTTGGAGTATGGTGTTTATTTCTCTATTGGGCTATGTCTCGCTGGCCTGGGTAATCATCGCCTTTAAGTTCACAGAAACCATCACAAAACGTTCTGTCATTCCGTCACCCCGAAAAATGTTACTCCAATACAAGAGCTTACTTACGTCTCGTTACTTTATGAGTTTCGCCAGTATCAGTTGGTTAAACTTCAGCTTAATGATTACGACAGTCTCTGTGATGCCATTTATCATGCAAGATCAAATTGGCATGACCTCCGCTCAATACGCGATGTGGGCGCTCATTCCCGCTTTGGGTATGTTATGTGGTACCACGATTTGTAACCGAGTAAGGCCAATTATTGGCAATAAAAAAATGCTGCTCTGCACCCCATTTCTTCACCTCGCTGCCGCAATATGGTTATTTTTCTGTCCTGTTGAGCCTCTATTTCTGATGCTAGGACAGCTATTAATGATCTTGGGTAATGGTATTGCCCTACCTTGTGCACAAGCGATGGTAATGCAACCTTATAAAAAGCAAGCAGGTGCCGCAGCGGCAATGTCTGGTGGTGGACAAATGGTCGTCTCCTCATTGGTCAGCTTAACTCTGGTGCAGCTTGGATTGAGTCAAGCATGGCATCTAGCGATCGTTATCGTAATATTTGCATCGCTTACCTTCACCAACATTCAACGTGGCTTCAGTGCAGAGCAACCTTCAGAACGATAACAAAAAACATACTATTGTCCTTATAGTTACGACAAATCGTATAAACTTAAATTTAGGAAAAGTTGGTGGATACTAACATGATGTTGCATTTAAGAATGGGCGCCTTAACACTCGCCACATTGATATCCGCTGGCACTGATGCGAGCGCCAACGAGAACTGGCAGTTCGAGAGTGACAAGAATGGAATCACAATTTACTCCCGAGAACATAGTGACGGTTTAGTTGAGATCCGTGCCCGGATGTTCACACCCACCAGCTATGGTGCATTTTTAACGCTACTGGAAGACAGTGACAATATCCCGAACTGGATTGACAATGCCAGTCATAGCCGGGTTTTAAATCAAATATCGGCCACCGAGAACATCGTTTACACCCAGTTTAAAGCACCATGGCCTGCCAAAAATCGGGATATGGTCACCTACTCAAAGTACTGGGTCGATGAGCTGGGATTCACGATAGAAATCAAAAGCGCACCTGACTCATATATTGCTGAACAAAATGGTTATGTTCGAATTCGCTCGGTTGATGCGACTTGGGAGTTACAAAAACTCACAAACGATACAACACTCGTGGAATACAAGGCGTTTGCTGACCCCGGAGGTCTATTGCCAAACTGGCTGATCAACAAACTTTCAAAAGAAAGTGCATGGGCGACATTTAGTAACTTAAGAAAAGAGTTACCTGAATATCAGCAATACTCTCATCCTCAAATAGATGAGTAAGCGTCGCTCTTCCCACTCGCTTTTTAATGCGGTACATAATAACAAAAGGCGGCATATGCCGCCTTTTTCTACGCAATGTGTTACTGCTGTGCAACCGTTACAGGTTTAGTTGCACCGCGGTAATCAAACTCAAAACCAATACCTTGGTCTGTCACGTCCATCGTCATACCACCAACAAGCTCGCCTTGTAAGCTTTTGACAACATCATCCGGAACCGGCTCCCCTGTGATTGACGACGCACTCTCTAGCACTTCCAAAATACGCTCTGAATCAAAATCAAAGCTGAACAAGCCATTTGGAGAAAGTGATTGCGCCATCACTTCTTTGCTTGCTTCCGCAGCACTATCACCACTGTAAAGGGTGAAATGGTTTTCGTTTAGACGAGCAAACACGTCCACCTTCATGCCAGTATGCATTTCTAATAGCTCACTGACATTAACAGGTTGGTTATCCGGTTGAATTTGCAATTGAGCAAGTTCAGGAACGAACATTTGCGCAGTTTGAATAAGCATCATTGGATCATTGGCAGAAAGAGACAACATACCATCTAGCTGGCTAAATACTTCACCATGCTGAGCATTAGTATCTACTTTGATATCAAACATTTGCAGGCTTAACCCTTTAAGGCCGTTAACCATGCCTGACCCCATGCTTACAGCGGCTGCTGGATTCTGGCCGCCCATCTCTTGCTGCATTTGTGTCAATAAAGAGCATTGGTATTGAGGCTGGGTCAAGTCAGCCCAAATCTGACCAATCGATGGCGCTAGCGTATTAATGTCTAAGCCAAGCGCCATACTAAAGAAACTCTTATCACTTTTAGACTCTGCCAATACACCACGAATCGACTTGAGCGCATCTAGAATCACTTTATTGTTGGACTCAACAACAAAAGAACCTTTAATGAACGCCTGATCGCCTTTCATCTTGTATTCTGCAAACGCGACGGACTGAGGCCAGTTTTCTGCAACTTGAGTAAGCTCAGTATGGCAGGCTGGTGAACGCATTTCCTCAATCGTTGGTTCAGGATCTATTGCATCCAACGTGCTGATTTGACGAGCAAACATATTGCCATCTTTCGTCGTCAAACCTTTAATCACTTCGCGATGATCAAAGTAACCAAAAGAGTTGTTGTTTTCACCGTATTTGGCTTGCAACGCCTCAAGACGTCCACTGTCAGCAATATTTTGACTTGGTGCTTCAAGCCCTAATGCCATTTTAATCGGGTTTTGAACGCCCAGTTGCGGAACATCAACCGTTAACGTAAGCACGTTATCAACCACGGCTACAACCAAGCCAATACCGTCCTGCGGGTCAATTGAATCAGTCATCTCGTAACGACGATACTCGACGTCACCAAGCTTAACCAACTCATGCTTAGCGCCGCTCATCTGCTCTTCATGATCCAGTGTTTTCCATAACGCGGCAGGGTCTTCAATATCCACTTTGTACACGGGTACCATACCAATTGTGTACAACACAGGATTAATGTTTTCCCCGGTGCCCAAATAAGCTTTTAATGTTTCTGGCGACGCAGCACTCTCTAGGTATCCATCGAATAAGTTAACTGCAAACTGCTGTTGTGGAGACAGTGGTTCATCGGCAAAAAGTTCTGCAATCGAGCCTTGATTCGCCGTACCGAATGCGTTCATGTATTTATAATGGTTAAAAGGTTCTGTCTGATACGTCACCATAAGTGAATCTGCAGGAACTTGCGTTAACAGTGAGCCTGCATCACTCGCGGTAGTATTGTTTTGGTACAGGTAGCCAGCGCCCCCTGCTGCTGCGACCACTGCTGTAGCCAATAGTAGTTTTTTCACGACCAACTCCGTTGTCATAGTTATGTGTTCCTAAACGAAATGTAACGCTTAGGTTTAAAGCCAATGAATAGTGCTTTATATCAACCGCTATCATAAACAAGTTATCGATGTAATGAATGTCGGTTTGATAAATTATCCAACATTTATAAGGCAAACCGTGAAGTAAGTTGAATTGCGTGCGGATGCTATTGGCAATATTCACAATCCAATTTCTCGGATAACCGCCTTAAAAATCATAATATTCAGTTAAATGAAGCGATTTGGAGTAATTACGACCAAAATCAGCAGAATATTAAATCTTTATTGAGTCTTTTATCTAATATCTGAAAACGCCTCACGACCTGACACTTCTTTCCAATTTGCCTCTGGCGGTCCCTACTCGTTTTCCTTACATTCCTACTAACTCAGTGACGAGACGTATACCAAATACGAGCAATAGAAGACGATGAAAGACCAGTTGACGATCTCTATATCAACTATCAATGGCTCAAGACATTGGTACTTCAGTAAAAGGATGCAACGCAACATAAAAACGTTTTTCGTTTTTTTTGTGGTTGCTCTGGCCGCGACCGTAATCTTAATTCATCACTTGTACACTCGCGTTGATAATGCAGCGTTAAAACAAGCTGAATTGACAGAGCATTCACGCACCATGGGTGAAGAGCTCAGCACACTGAAAACACTTAAATCAGAGCTAGAAAATGACCTTTCAGAACGTGAAGAACGGGTACAACTTGTTTCGGAACGTTTGGGTGAATTAGAGAAAGTGCTTGGGGTTGGAGAACATACCTCGACAAATAACTTGGATGCTAGGCTCGATGCAGCAGCGATAACCTCAAACGTTCGCATGGTGTTATTAAACCAAATACCAAGTGGCTCTCCAGTCGGCAACGTACGACTATCTTCCGGATTCGGTAAGCGTATCCATCCGGTGACAAAAGTTGCCAAGATGCATCGTGGGCTCGATTTTGCCGTAAATATCGGCACCAAAATTTATGCCCCTGCCGATGGGGTAGTGGAAGTCACCCGCCGCAGTAATAAAGGCTCTGGTAACTTCCTCAGGCTGCAACATTCTTTCGGTTTTTCGAGTTCTTATTCGCACTTGAAAGCGTTCAAAGTAAAAAGTGGTCAGTTCGTCAAAAAAGGGCAGCTGATTGCAATTTCCGGCAACAGTGGGCTCTCTTCTGGCCCTCACCTGCATTACGAGGTGCGATTTGTTGGGCGAGCACTGAATCCGAAACCATTTGTCGATTGGAGCCTTAATGATTTCGAAGACATTTTTACTAAGGAGCGAAGAATACGATGGGAATCTTTAATCAAAACAGTGGAACAACGAGTAGCTCAGCAGCTTCAACTCTCATCGCCAAAGGCTGTTCTCTTAGCGGAGAACTCAAAGTAGAAAACGATGTCCAGATTGATGGCATCGTCGATGGTCAAATTAACGTGGAAGGCACTCTCGTTGTCGCAGAAAGCGGGCGAGTAAACGGTGAAATCTACGCTAAACAGCTGATCATTAACGGCATGATGGACGGAAACTGTCACGCAGAACACATTCAAGTGCTTGCCAAGGGACGCGTAAGCGGTAGGATCTGGAGCAATAACCTCAGCATTGAACCTGGTGGCAAATTCTTTGGTGAAGCAGCCGAATTACCTGAAAAGGAAGTGGTAACGTTAAAGGGTAAGGCTCAAGACAGTGCGAACACAAAAGAAAACAACACCAACAATGAAAAGCGACTTGCGCGTAAATCAGCATAAAACGCTCTGATTAAAGTGCTTAAAAAAGACGGCTTTCACGCCGTCTTTTTTATTACTATTGCCACGATTTTCGTCAGAAACTACGTGATTATTCGGCCGGATTTAAAACCATCACCGAGCGTTTTGCTTGTGGACCAAAAGCTGATTTTGCATGCGCTTTCACTTCATCTAACGTCACACTCTTAGCCACTTTCTCAACGTCAAGCAACACATCGACGCCGTAATCATGCACCAAATAACGAGTATATGCCCATGATCTCTGTGCTGGGTTGTCATCCAATCCTTGCATCGCGACTGCCAGTTGTTTCGCGGCCGTATCCACTTCTTTTTGGGTAATATTTGACGCTAAACCATCAAACACTTTGCCTAGTTTACTCTCTAAAAGTGCCACGTCTTCGGGCTCAACTTGAGACTCCAAGAGCCAATCAGAGATGGGTTCGCGATCTTGTGTCATGGTGTAAATGCTCGGGCTGTAATCAAGGCTAGACTCTTCTCGCACAATATCCAAAACACGTGCATTACTAATACGTTGCAAAATATCTTCGATAACCGTGTCTCTTGCCGTACGTTGGTAATCGCTCGTATTAGTCAAACGCATTACATACAACGATGAAGGTTCATGCCCATCCGCAACCACAGTTCGCTCCGGCACTTCCGGGTTAAACGCAACGTGATAATCAATCGAACGACTCGGTTTCATTTCGATAGAGGCCACATATTTACGCAAAAGTGGTGTAATTTCTTCCGGCTCTACGTTTGCAACAATAACCATCTTAAAACCATCATTGGTTTTGAAAAGTTGCTCATGCACCGCTAGTATCTGCTCGGAAGTCACTTGTTCAACATCATCACTGGACACTATACGATGACGACTACCCGGCAAATAAGAATTGCCGTTTGCTTTTTGAATCAGTTTTCCCATCGGTGATTCAAAAAAAGCGCCGCTCTGCTGTTTAAACTCTTGCTTCGCTGCTGCCATCTGGCGCTCGTCGACTTTAATCTCCGTCGCTAGGTTGTATAGTCCATTCAAAGCATCAGTTAGGTGCGTATTTTGCGCCGTAATTTGCGCTCCGTGACTGGTCGCATCAAGCATCGCGCCAAGCGCAATGTTGTTTTTGCGTAAGTAGCTATCTAGCTCTGAACCAGAAAATGCCCCTAACCCACTGCGTATTGCCGTTGTTGCTGCGATTTCATAAGCGGCATACAACGTCGGATCAACAGCGGCTTTACCACCTTGGCTCGCATAGTAAATATACGCTCGACCACCCGCTTTAGTATCTTTTTGGAACCACACTTCGACACCGTTTGATAGCGTATAGACTTGAAAACCACCCGCTTCCTGACGCATGCTCGTGATGCTGCCTTCCTGGGTAGGCTTTAAGAATCCATCCACTTTGTCATACATCTCTAACGGTTTTTCGCCAGTTTGAAGATAGGCACTGTTTAGAGCGGCAAATACACCATTGAACTGTTCTGACGTTTCGCTTTTCCCCAAACCAATAAAAAAGCTTGGCTGCTGAGATAACAAAGCCGCCAATTGTGTGTTAATGCTCTCTAAATTCTCGTTGTTGATGAATTCTGCCAAACTCTGGGCATAATTCTCTTTTGATTGGCTGACACTGTCTTGTCCAATTTGAAAAACACGTGCTTCTGCGTAACTGTTTGGCTTACGCTGACTCCAATCTGAATCAATATTTGCAAGTTCACCTTGCCAATTTGACATAACGCTATCTAACTCGGATTGAGTCGCACCATAATCTCTCAACGACGCCAAGGTACGAATGAAAGTCTGGTGCATTTGTTCGCGGCGATCTGGTGCAAACGAAATCCCTGCCGACATCATACGCTGATAGTTAGAGTAATAGGGCTCTGCATAAGCGTATTGAAAAGGTTCAGCGGCATCACTGAGTACACGGATCAAACGCTGTTGAATGAGTTGTGTTGCGACTTCATCACGCCACACTTCATGTTGTTGCTCAATCGTCGTGCCGCCACTTAGACCACGCTCAATCACTAAATGAAGACTGGGTGATTCCATCGTGTTACTTGGCAAGATTCTGTTTTCGTTGTTCACTCGAATATCACGGCGCTTCTCTATTACCGTATCCGAGGTACTTTCCCAGTTCGAGAACTTGCTTTTGATAATCTTGGACAGTGAATCTACGTCGATATTACCAGTCACAATCAACTCGGCATTTTGTGGCTGGTACCATTTGTCGTAAAACGCCTTTAACTTACTTGAGGAAGCATTTTGAATCGCTTCGCGAGTACCAATTGGGTCATGCTCACCATATATAGTGCCTTCAATCGAGGCTTGGTAAGCATGCATAGAAAAGGACTTATCATCCGGATTAGCACGTCGCCATTCACCGAGAATCACCCCTTTTTCTTTCTCTACTTGCTCAGGAGCAAACTCAAGCCCGTTACCGATATCTCTCATCCACTTCAGGGCATCTTCTAGCTTCGTATTATTCGCAAGGTCAAGTTGGTAAGACGTTTGCTGATAACTGGTAAAAGCGTTGATATCAGCGCCAAAGCTACCACCAGATTGCTCGAAAAGTTTGACAACGTCGTTACCGGTAAAATGCTCACTACCATTAAACGCCATATGCTCAACAAAGTGAGCGTAACCCTTTTGAGAGGATGTTTCTTGGAATGAGCCGATATTCATCACCAAACGGACCGAGACTTCTTGGTCTTCTGTTGGATAAAGATGGTATTTCATACCGTTCGATAACTGGTCCACGTGCCAGTTGGCGTCAGGTTGAATCGGCGTCGACTGTTGTATCAGAGCACACCCTGACACTAATAACGCGGGGACTAACAATATACTGCGCATAACGATTGCCCATAACAATGATTAAGCTAATCAATATATATCCGGTGCTATAACCTTCACATTTTTAATGGATTATCAAATACGCAAATGTGATAAAGATCACCATTTATTGAAATGAATTCTCATTTACAAAAATCGACAAATCCTTACTTTACAAATACATAAATAATATCGTCCCAAATGCTTTTGCTTATTTGATGTAAAACTCAAATTCGCGACATGGAGTCAGTATTTATTTTGAGCAATAAAATATAATTATTGAACAGATTCGAATCTGACTTTCTGCTGCATATTCAACAGCGCAGAGAGCACTGATGAGAATAAAAACACAACAACTATTATTCAAAGATCTATTATTCGCTTTATGTTCAAAAATCTATCATTAAAAAACAAACTGGCAATCTCTGCCAGTGCCGCCATCATTCTAGGGGGAGTGCTGGTAGAGGGGCTGTCTTTTCGAGATTCATTAAATAGGCTCGATGTCGAAGTCGCACAGCGACTAGAAAGCACTAGCGCATCTTACAATCAATACGTAAAGGACTGGCTACTCTCTAAAGAGCGCGCACTGACTTCACTCTCTTCTGATTCAGAGAAACGTTCTCTGGTTACACATTTGAAACAAGTCCGAGACTCTGGCGCGTTCGATAACGTTTTCCTCGCTTACCCGGACGGGTCACAAGACAACGCTAATGGGGTGGTTTTGCCACCAGGTAATAATGATCCTCGCAAGTGGGGCTGGTACACCAACGCCATTGCCAATCCATCGAAAGTCTTTATGGATAATCCGACCGTTGCTGCTGCAACTGGTGCGAATGTGGTGTCGCTCGGTAAAGCCCTGCAATTGCATGGTCAAACCGTCGTTCTGGGTGCTGACGTAGAGATCGGTGATATCCTGAACAGCCTCAACCAAGTGATCCTACCGGGTGAAGGTTATATGTTTATTGCCAATGAACAGGGCAATATTTTCACTCATAACAACGGTAAACTGCTGAATCAACCGGTTAGCAAGCTAGGCCTCAACAACAACGACATTACGTCAGCCGCACGTTCAGGTACAGAACGTCGCGTCTCTATTAACGGCATCGAATATGTGATTTACGCGCGCCACATAGAGGGTACCAAACTCACAACGGTCACAGTGTTAGATCAAAACTCGTTGGTTGCCCCACTTTACGATGCAGTTTGGGATCAAATCATCGCAACCACTATCGTCGTCGTTATCTGTGTGGCTTTGTTTAACCTGCTATGTAACATCTTGTTCCGTCCGCTCTACAATGTTTCGAATGCGCTTGCGCAAATCGCCAACGGTAGCGGCGATCTGACTCAACGCATCAAAGTAGAAAACCGTGACGAAGTTGGTGAACTGGCTGAAAACTTCAACCAGTTTGTTGAAAGTTTACAGCAGCTTATTGGTCATATTCGTCACCAAGCGGAAGAACTAAGCCAGCAATCAGAACTGAGCACGACTCGCGCGAATCAGTCGGTTTCTGATCTGAACCATCAGCAACAAGAAATCACTATGGTGGCGACCGCTGTGACCGAAATGGCATCGGCAACGCAAGAGATTGCCGCACATGCAGAGCAGACGGCTAAAGCCGCTCAAGACTCTTCAGCAAGCACACAAAATGGTCATGAGTTGGTGATCAACTCCAAATCGTCCATCAATAATTTGTCTTCTGAAGTCAACCAAGCGAGCGTTGTCATCGGTGAGCTCAACCAGCACGCGCAAGACATCTCAACCGTGCTATCAACGATTCGAGACATCGCAGAGCAAACCAACTTACTGGCTCTGAATGCGGCGATTGAAGCGGCGCGTGCAGGTGAACAAGGTCGCGGTTTTGCCGTTGTTGCAGACGAGGTTCGCGTGCTATCACAACGCACACACACCTCAACCGAAGAAATTCGCTCGACGATCGAGACCTTGCAGCAAACCACACAACGCGCTGTGACTATCATGGATACAAGCTCTCAGCTCGCGCAAGGTTCGGTGGAAGATGCTGATCGCGCAGCACTGGCTCTGGATGAAATCAACGCGGCCGTTGCGCTGATCAGCGATATGGCAACGCAAATTGCGACAGCCGCCGAAGAGCAAACGCACGTAACCAATGAAATCACGCAAAACGTCACGTCCATTAAAGATGTGACCGATCACTTGGTAGTTGGTGCCGAAGAATCGATGAATCAATCTGCTGAGCTGAAATCGCAAGCTGAGGATCTCAACTCGAAAGTGGCAACGTTTAAACTGGCTTAAACGCCACATTAAGGACGCTCTTAAAAACAACAAACCCCGCTAGCGACTTTGTTACTAGCGGGGTTTGTTTTTATGGATCGACGTTTTTATTGCAGATAGCTTTCGAAAGACGTAAACCTACACCGCCACACACATCGGCGTGCCTGAGATTGGGTCGTTAAATACTCTCGCTTGTAAATCAAACACCGATGCCAACATACCTTCTGTCAGTACCTCTTGCGGTGTTCCCTGCGTGACTAACTGACCTTTTTCCAACACCACCAAATGATCGCAGTAACGGCACGCTTGGTTTAGATCGTGCAGCACTACCACCACTGTTTTGCCTTTGTCGTTCATCTGCCTCATGAGTTTCATCAGCTCAACTTGGTGAGAGAGATCCAAGTAAGTGGTTGGCTCATCAAGCATCACTACGTCGGTATCTTGCGCCATTACCATCGCAATCCACGCCCTTTGTCTTTGGCCACCAGACAACGATTCAACTGGCTTGTCAGCAAACTCAATCACGCCAGTATCTTGCATTGCTTGCTCGACTAAGGTCTTGTCTTGTTGACTTAACCGGCCCCAATGAGAGAGATAAGGCGAGCGGCCATATTCGACCAGTTTTCTGACTGTAATACCTTCAGGACTGACAAGAATCTGCGGCAGCAAAGACAACGAACGCGCCAAGCGTTTATCACCGTAGTTGCTTAGAGGTTTGTCGTCATACAATACTTGGCCAGAAGCGGGTTTATTGATGCGTACCAAGGTTTTTAATAGTGTCGATTTACCGCAACCATTTGGGCCAACAAGCGCGGTAATTTTACCTTGAGGAATCGACAAAGAGAGATCTGGAATGATGGTCTGTTTGCCGTACGCGACGGATAAGTTCTGCGTTCGTAACATGCTTACCAACCTCTATAACGATACAAAAGAAAAATGAAATATGGTGCGCCAATAACAGATGTCAGCACTCCCGCTGGTAGCTCAATTGGTGGCTGTAAGCCTCTCGCTAAACCATCGGCGCAAATCACCAACAAAGCGCCAAGGGTTGCAGCGGCTGGAATCAACAACTTGTGGTTGTGGCCAAACAGCAAACGCGCAAGATGCGGCGCAAGCAGGCCAACAAAGCTGATCGTGCCTGCCACAGACACACTGATACTCGCCAATAGCACGGCAGCAATCAACGCAAGAATTTGGATCTGTCTTGGTTTCGTGCCAAGTGTAGTGGCGCTTTCTTCTCCCAGTCCCATAACATCTAGCCGCCAAGCCAGCCAAAACGCCAATGGTAGTAGCAGCAATAGAGCACTCCAAATAAACGGCACTTGTTGCCAATTTCGTCCCCACAAACTGCCGGTTAGCCATACCATCGCCGTGTTGATTTCGATAGGGTGCACAATCAGAAGAAAATCGATACCGCTGGCTAAAAATGCGCTGACAGCAACACCAATCAGCGCCAAACGTGCTGGTGTTGGTTTCGACCAGTAAGCCAGCACAGCAATAAAGCCAGCAGCAAGCAAGCCTCCCGCCATGGCGACCATCGGCAACATTGCCACTGGCGCATTCGGATACAGCACCAAACAAGCGGTAGCGGCCAGTCCTGCTCCGGCGCTTATCCCCATTAAATCTGGTGAGGCAAGTGGATTACGGATGACGCCTTGAACTAAAACGCCTGACAGCCCCAACCCAGCGCCCACGCCAATGGCGAGCAACATTCTCGGTAATCGATATTGGTGAATCACAAAGTCCGAGTCAGAGAAAGAAAACAGCAATGCAAAAACCTGTTGAGCCGACATGTTCGCCGCGCCAACAAACAGCGTGAGAGAAGACGCAATCAGCAACAATCCAACTAATGCAAACAGTTTGGTTTGATTCATCATGATGATTTCCTCATTGCAATCGCGATAAAGCAAGGTGTGCCCAACAGCGCGGTAATCACGCCCACTGGCGTTTCAGCCGGAAAAGCAATCGCTCGTGATAAAGCATCTGACCACGTCACTAATGCCGCGCCACACAAGGCGGAAACCGGAATGAGAATGTGATAGTTGTGACCAACAATCGGGCGTACCAAGTGCGGCACTAACAACCCGACAAAGCCAATTGGTCCAGCAATCGCTACGCTAGTTCCTGCCAACAGCACAACCGATAAACCACTGATAAATCGCGTAAGGCGAATGTTACCACCTAGCCCAACAGCAACTTCGTCCCCCAACGCGAGTAAATTTAAGTTTCGCGCTAAGCCCATGGCGAGCACCAAACCTAAAGTCGCAAAAGGCCACAGTTGCTGCCACTGCTCAGAATCTACCGCGGAGAGTGAACCCGTTAACCAATGCAACACGCTGTAAGCCATGTCATCCGCCAAAATTACCGACGCACGAGTTAACCCTATCAGCAGTGCACTGATGGCAATGCCCGCTAGCACTAAACGCAATGGGTGAGAACGCGCGGAGAAAAAACCGCCCAACAACATGACCGCACCACCACTTAGTAGCGCGCCGAGTACTGCGTTGATGATTGGGTTCAATTGACTAAAGAATGGTACGCCGATAGACGCCAAGGCCATAAAACAAGCCGCACCAGCATTAATGCCGAGAATGGATGGCGACGCCAAAGGGTTACGAGTTAATCCTTGCATCAGCACTCCAGATACCGCAAGCGAAGCGCCAATTAGTAACCCAGCATAGGTACGAGGCGCACGCAGCGTCTCGAGGATTTGATGCAGCATATTACCCTCATCAAACGCAAACCAATAGCTTGTCAGATCATTAACGCTCAAAGAAAAGTTGGACCAGCCAATCATTGAGGCTGCATAGCCTGAGAGCGTACACAACGCCATAGCACAGACAAACAAGCTCGCTTTCCAATGCGATTTGCTAACCGAAGACGCGCTTTCCGAGCTTATCGCCGCACTCATGAGCGCTCCAATAACGCTTCAAGATTGCGGGCAATTTCTTCCGCAGCCAACATGCCGCGATTTAACGACCACAGTTCAGGAGAGACCTCAACAAGTTGCTGTTTTTTCGCAGCTGTTAGCAGCTTAAATAATGGGTTTTTGCGCCACTCATCCACAATATTTGGTTGAGAGTAAAGTCCAACTAACAACCAATCAGGGTTGGTTTTTAGTAAAAGTTCGAAACTGGTTGGGATATACGCTTTTTGCTCAGATGGAGCCAGCGGGCTTTGGATGCCCAGCGTACTCAAAACGCCCCCAGCGTAAGAAACCGGGCTATGCAGCCACATCCCTTTGTCAGAAACCACACCAAACTGAATGGTTTCTTGTGTTGCAAAATGCTGTTTGAACTCCGCCATTGTCTGTTTGTGCTGCTCAATTCGTTGTGTCATTTTCGCTTGTTTGCCAATTGCCACGCCGATTTTGTGTGCGGATTCGAGATTTTCTTGATATGTCTCACCACGGCTTTTTAACAGCAAAGTTGGCGCAATTCGCTGCAAATCCTGATAAATAGCGCGATGGCGTTCTGCATCAGCAATGATCAAATCAGGCTTGAGCACCGCAATCGCCTCTAAACTCGGTTGTGAACGCATGCCGACCGATCGCCAAGGTTCAATCTTAGCGCGAACAGCAGGGATAACTCGTGTGGCATCGTTGTCATCGGCGACGCCTACCGGTGAGACATCGACTGCCGCTAATGCATCGACAAACGAAAACTCTAAAACCACAATACGTTGAGGTATCGCTTCTAGCTCAAACGTGCCTTGCTCATCTTGCACGCTGCGCGCCTGAGAAAATGCGCTAAATGACATCAAAGCTGAGCTCAGTAGCATCAGCAAAACGGTTGAAAAGTGTTTGATCGTAAATTGTTTTTTATTTTTCATCTTGCTTTTTTCCAGTGCTAAGAGTTTTCCATTACCTAAGATCGGCAAAGTCGCCAAGGTAAATTGGCGACTTTTCTTTTCAAACTCGGTGAACGAAACGCTTAAAACTGATAGTTCAGATCCAGTGTGTAAGAGCGTCCCGGAGCTGGGTACCGACCAACTGGGCTTGTATCAATCCCGCGGAAGTAATACTCCTCGTCAAACAAGTTGTTCACCGCAACATTCATGCGTAACTTGCCTTTGTCGTCTTTGTATAAATCCGTCCCCAAGTTGAAATTCCACACCATGTAAGATGGTACTTTACCCGTTGCGCCAGTTGCATCTTCGGCACTGGTGTTGGCGTTATCGGTATACGAATCACTAAAGTAGAAGCCCGATAGCGTGGTGTCCATGCCGTAAAATGCGTAGGTTGCATCCCAACCAAGCTGATGCTTAGAGGTGTAAGGCAGTTGATTACCTTTATTCGTGCCTTCTTCTTCAAGCGTAGCGTCTAGATAGTTGTAGCTTGCGCCTAAACTCAGTGCAGGTAGTGCTTCAGGCACGTAACGAGCAGAAAGCTCTATGCCTTGGTGAAGTGTTTTTCCGATGTTATCGAAGGTCTGCGTTGAGCTTTGCCATTGCAATTGATCTTCAAAGTCGATGCGATAAAGTGCAGCGTTAAAGCTGGTCGCATCTTGGGTGTAACGCGCGCCGACTTCGTAGTTCCAAGCCAGTTCGCTACCTTCTTCACCCAAACCTCGGATGTAGGCAATTTGTGGCGCACGAAGTGATTTTTGCGCGTTCGCATACGTCACCCACTGTTCAGTTAAGTTGTATGCCACCGTCAAACCTGGCAACCATTCCGTCACGGTGTTGTCTGCCGTTTGTTTTTTACCACGATCGGTAAATGTCATTCGAACCGACTCAACACGCAACCCAGGCGTTACCTTCAATGTATCATTGAACAAACCAATTTCGTTGCTAACGTATCCAGCAAACGCGTCCGTATCTAAATGCCAATCACGCGGAACGCTGGTTGCACCACCGGCGATTGGAGTCTGAGTGAGTTTGTAGTCAATGTCTTCATTAACATAACGGGTACCCACGATCCAGTTTTGAGTAACGGATTTACCTTCGCCAAAGTACATCGCCATTTTTGGCTCTATACCATACACGGTAAATTCACGTGGAGAGGTACGAACGTCCGTCGCTGGCAGAGCCGGATCCGCCCAATGGCCACCCGCGCTGTTAAAGCCCCACTTGAAAAGACGCTCTGACTTATGGCCAAACGTTAGCACTTCTAGCTCGGCACTGTCGGCAAATGGCAAATCGTGGATGTACTTAACACTCCAGCGTGTCGACTTACCTTCATAATCATCGTAAGGACGTTTCGATTGGTGACGATCTTGTTCGTAGTCTTGTGGCGAAAGTGCGCCCGGCATTTGCGTTTCAGCATCGTAACGTTGCAGGAATGCTTGAATCTCTTGAGTGTCACTCAATAGCCACTGTGCTTTAGCTTGAAAGTTCTTCACGTCCGTATCGGAATGTTCACGGAAGCTTTCACCTTTTAGGAAGTTACCTTCCAACTGTAGTGCAAATGTGTCGCTTAACCAGCCGCCCGTGCGTAGGTAAAAATCATTCAGCGGCGCATCACCGCCATCAAACACGGTAAGGCGGTTACTGATTTCAGTTTGCCACGTGTGTGGAATCGGTTTGGTCACTAAGTTGATCACACCACCGACGTTGTTTGGGCCGTACTGTACTGCAGCACCACCGCGTACAATGTCAATACGATCAAGCATCGACAGTGTTGCTGGGAAGATAGACTGACCAGTGTGACCATATGGCGCAAGTGTTAGCGGTACACCATCCATCAAGAACTGAGCATGACCACTACGGCTTGCTTTCAAACCACGTACGGAAATGTTGGGCAATACGCCCGTTCCGCTTTCATCCTGAACTTTAATACCCGGCACGCGCTGTAGCGCGTTATCAATCGAGCCTGCGGCGGTTTTCTCGATTTGATCGCGGGTAATGACGGTACGAGCACCTGGGTACTCTTTGACGTCTTCAATTTCAGATTTACCAATCACGCTACCAGTGACAACGACGGTTTCCATCGCGGTAGTTTGTTCTGTTTTAGCAGGAGCGGCAACCGCGCTCATGGATGTGGCAGAAGCGATTGCAATCGCAAGCACACTGTAAGTGGTAGACAAACCAGCACGTACACGCACTTTACCATCCAAATTCTGGTAAGACATTAAGATCTCCTTTGCGAGAAATTGAGCCTCGGGCAGAATACATCCCGTAGGCTCTCGGGGCTAAACATCCTCAATATGAGGAAAAAATCGGCTAACAGGCGCTAACTACGCACAAAAAGCCTAGAACTGATATCCGTAGCTGAGCATGAACTCGGCTGGTGCGCCGTAGCCAATCTGGTTTAAGCCAGACGTGCCGTTTGTTGCGCCAAGAATGTATTTCTCATCCAAAATGTTGTAAGCGTTCGCTTGGATTTTGTGACGACCAGTGGTGTACGCCGCCATCAAATCCACCGTTGTGTAATCGCCAAGTGCGACGGCTTCGTCGTTACCTGCGTAACGGTCGCCCACGTACTTCACACCACCGCCTAAACGCCAGTTGTCATCCAATTGGTAAGTGCTCCAAAGAGAGAACAAGTGGTCTGATACATCGTTAGGCTTTTTGCCTGTGGCTTTGTCTTCCGCATCTAAGTAGCTGTAACCCACAGAGATGTCCCACTGTTTGGTGATTTGACCGCGAGCCTCTAATTCAATACCTTGGTGACGCACTTCAATTTTATCGATCACATCGCCGTCCACGTTAGTTTGTGGTTGCTCTTGATCAATCTGGAACAGTGCCGCATTCAACATTAATGCGTTATCCAAAAGGTACGCTTTCGCACCCACCTCTTTTAAGTCGGTGTGGAAGAATTCCGCCAATTTTGGATTGATGTAGATACCAGCGTACGGTAACTGCCAAGAGCGCGCTAAACTGGCGTATACGGATGTGTCGGAATTGATGCGGTATACCAAACCAGCACGGTAGCTGACTTTGTCATCATCCAATTTTTCCTTATCTGAGCCCGCTTTTTGTTGTTCGAGTTCCATCGAGTCGTAACGCACGTTACCGATCAAAGAAAGGTCACCCCACGTATAGACGTCTTGCACATACAAACCTGTCGTGGTGGTGGTATTGTCACGAAATGGCTTAAAGCCCGGATCAGGCGTTGGACCAACGACTGGGTCGTAGATATTTTGCGGAGGAAGCGTTTTGTCACTTGCCAACGTTAGGTCGATATCGATCTGGTTGAAATCTGCACCCACCATCAATTGATTGTCCCTGGTTTCCCAAACCAACTCAGATTGTAAAGTGGTCGTAGTACGTGGATCGTAACCAAAGTTGTTGACGGTTTGAGACACTTCATTACCCGTCACTTTGCCCTGACGCGTGCCTTTTTGCTCAAGTTCGATATGGTTGAACGCCGCTCGGTTGTTCCATACCCATTGATCATTCAGACGCCATTCGTAATCCACCGCAATACGGAGACTGTCTGACTCCTGATAGTCGTTTGTGCCGCCAAAGTAAGTGCTTACTGGCAAATCAACTGGCTTGCCATTTTTTGATGGCACACCACGATACGGCACTAGTTCTTGATGGGCGTATTCCACGTCAATATCAATGGTGTGACCTTCCGCTGGTAACACACGAATGGTCGGTGCAATGAAGAAATCGTTTGAATCAACATGATCAACGTACGAGTCGGCTTGACGGTATTCCAAGTTAATACGCCCGTTGACCTTATCTGTAAACGCCATTGAGCTGTCGACCTGACCAACATACTGGTTGTTGCTGCCTACACTACCGTTTACGTGAGTAAAATTCTCACCGTTAGCGCGTTTCGTCACCAAGTTGATGATGCCCCCAGCCGAACCGCGGCCATACAAAGCACCCGCAGGGCCTTTCACAATTTCAACGCGTTCAACGTTCGCTAAGCTGCGGTAAGACTGCAACGTACCGTCATCTCGCAAGCCATCACGGTACATATCGTTGAGTGAATCAAAACCACGGATCATGAACTGATCGCGGCTGCCTTCGCCCAAGGTGTTATTGACCCCGGCTACCCCATCTAGCGCATCCACTAAACGCACCGCGCCTCGGTCTTGCATTTCTGTTTTCGTTACTACGGATACCGCTTGTGGCACATCAAGCCATTCCACATCGGTTTTGGTGCCTGATTGAGGCATGTGTTCAGCATAACCTTCGTACTGATGACCGAAGACTTGAATCGTTTCAGTTGCTGATGAGGTTGAGTTCGTCTCTTCTGAAGCCACTGCGCTTGGTGCTACTAATGAAGAACCAATCGCGACCGCCAAGGGGGTCAGGGTCAATAATTTATTCATTCCATAATTCCGTTTAGTTGTTATAAAGCCAACGGATGGAAATAAGAACAAATATTATTTCTATTTGCAATATTAATTTTATGCTCTATATTTATTTACCCTAAAAACACAACTAACAACAAAAAAAACCAAATATCATAACAATAAATACTAAAACTTCTGCCCTCCGTCTCGAGAGAGGCACATTGGAAGACGACCGTGAGCGACTTTATCAACGTTAGAAGAAAATGTTAGAAAATTAGGAAAGCTCATGAAATCTACGATGATTATCGTAAGTCATGTCGTTAACGATGCAGTCACTCACGGCTTTGTGCCTGCAGCTAAAGCGATGGACCTTCACGTCGTTCTTATCACCGACCATAAGCTCAGCCATTTAGAGTTGGCGAGTCATGATAGTCACTTTAATCCGGATACCATTCTAGAATGTGATGTCTTCAACCCATTAGAACTCATCGAAACCATCACGGAGCATGAATTAAAGCCAGACGCTATTTTCAGCAATAGTGATCACTTACAAACTTCCACCGCCATCTGCGCGCAATTTTTTGGCCTCCCATCCAAAGATTGGTCTGTCACGTTAAAGGCCAAAAACAAACACTTAACTCGACAAGTGTTAAATGAAAAATCCTTACCCAACACACAAAGCTGTTTGCTGCATCGCCATTCGAATGTGGCATTAGGCATGGCCTTCCCTGTCGTAGCAAAACCCAAAGAAGGCGTGGCAAGTTTAGATGTACAGCGCTGTGACTCCCAAAGCGAGCTCGATGCTTACTGCGAGGCGTTTTGGCAAAAGCACCCAAACGCCGCCATTCTGGTGGAGCAGTTTCTTCAAGGACCGTTGGTTACGCTCGAAACTTTAGGAGACGGTAACCAACTTATCGCCGTGGGCGGTTTTGATGTGTCGCTCTCTGAGCCGCCTTACTTTATCGAAACCGCCGCAGACTGGAACGGACCAAACGGCATTGCTCACCGAGAAGCTTGCTTGGCTCAACTGAAAGCGTTCGGCGTTGGTTTTGGAGTTTGCCACAGCGAATTTATTATTACGGAAAATGGCCCGGTTCTGGTGGAAATTAACTACCGCAGTATTGGAGATGGCCGCGAATTCTTGCTCAACAATCTCGCTCCCTTCGGTTGGTTTAGCACGATTTTGGGTCTGCATCTGGGTCGAAGATTGGACGGCGATTACCAAATTCATGGGTCAGCGCACGTGCACTACATAGTTGCGGAACACAGTGGTGTGATTGACGGAGGTTCGACGTCGTTCATCCAACACGATGACGATATCATCACCCAGCAACAGGTACTAAAAACCGCTGGAGAACACTTCCAACAGAGTTATTCCAATAAGGATTATCTCGCCCGAATTTCGATTGTCTCACCATCAGGGCGAAACCTCGACCAAGCGCTGCAGAACGCGCTTAGCAATTTCGATCTCGCTCCGACTCGTGAGGTGGCAGCATGAATGACAACGCTTTGTATCTAACGCAACGATTGATCGACACTTGCTTGCGCGAAGACATGTTTGGCATTTTGTCGAAGGCCAAGTTCAGTAGAGACGCGCCAAAAGGGGTAATTGTTCCTCAAGACGAGCAAGTCTGGCTGATATTTGCCAACTCTGATTTCACGTTGTATTTACCTGTTGCGCCAACGTATTACATGCAGCACTGGCGCTACGGTCACGCCAATGACGAAACACCACCAGGTTGGTGGGTGGAGAAAAATGGCCAAATCGAGCATCAACAGCATTACAAAGAGTGGATTGCGCTACTAACGACACTGGCGCATGAGAGCTCTCACGAGTTGCTGGCGGGATACCTTCAAGAACTGGAATGTGCAGAGAAACACAAAGCGCTGTGTGACCAAGCGTTTCATCATCACGCAGACCACATTTCTCAACCAATATCCGAGCTTGGTTCTTGGCATCAAAAACTGCTGCTAGCCGACCAGATCGCTTCTTACCTTGACCACCCGTACTATCCAACTGCGCGGGCGAAGTTTGGTCTGAGCGATAAAGACCTTGCTAAGTACGCGCCCGAGTTTGCACCAAGCTTTGCTCTGCATTGGATTGCGATTGAAAAATCACTGGTGACATTAACCAGCGAACAACCTGATTGCTGGCCAACCATGGAGCAAGTTGGGCTTCCTGCTGATTTTGCACTGAGCCACGTACTGTTCCCTGCGCATCCGCTCACCCTGCGATCTTTAGAAGCCTTACCCGAAGGTATGATAGAAGCGCCTTTAACGTATCTAGACGTGACGCCGACGCTTTCCGTTCGTACTGTGGTCGTCAACGAGGCACCGCACATTCACATCAAGGTTCCGCTGATCATGCGATCGCTAGGCACGAAAAATATTCGCTTAATCAAGCCTTCAACACTGTATGACGGCCACTGGTTTGAACGCCTACTCAGCCACCTTGAACAAACGGACGCCGACTTAAACAGTCGCTTGTTCCATTGCAACGAAAAACACGGTGGACACATCGGCGAGGATAAAACCTTCGCGTACATCGTACGTGAGTACCCACTTACTCATTGCGAAGACAAAGCGTTAGTTCCGGTTGCAGCACTAGCAAGCCCAATGCCTGACGACCGCTTGTTCTTAGAACATTTGGCAGAACATTACTATCAACAAGATACGCTGGCGTGGTTCCAAGATTACGTCGATCTATTATGCCAAGTGCACCTCACCTTGTGGCTTCGTTATGGCATCGCATTGGAGTCCAACCAGCAAAACGCCATCGTTGCATTTGATCAACAGGGCAGAATGACGCTCGCGATGAAAGACAACGACGCGGCGCGAGTTTGGCCAGAGCGCTTCCGCTTTGCAACAGACCATGCTGCCGAAAAACACGGCGCAAAAACAATTCCAGTGGATTGCGATGAACTGCTCGACCAACGCATCAAAGTCGACAATGAATTGGCGCTCGGTCAGATGTTTACCACCATCACACTGCAACTGGATATCGCAGCGATTGTAGAATCTATGGCAGCGAAGGGCATTGCCTCTTCAGCATCGCTTTACGCCATCGTGGCCAAAAGCATTGCAGAGCAACTCAACCGATTGGAAGGCGAAGGGTTAGAGACAAAACTGGCACGCGAGTTACTGCAAGAGGCGCCTGATTTGTACGCCAAGTACTTGTTGAGCTCTGGCAGTTTGCTCTCGAAAGAAGCCTCCGGCGCGAGTGACATCAATAAGTTCTATGGTTTGTCGGCTCCGAACTTCTTGCTGCTTTCTAACGAAGAAGCGCAACGCGCCTACTTAGAAGCCATCAAAAAAAGCGTACGTTAAACGATTATGACCAAACTCATCTACAGTGTGTTGTTGTGCCACTTTATCGCTGCGTTTGCCGCGTTAGGTATGCCGCTATTTCTACCCGTCGTGTTGCCAACGTTAGGCGCAAGCATTGATGCGGACTGGGCAGGGGTATTGTTTATCCTACCTACGTTTTGTACTGCGTTGGCGGCGCGATTTTGGGGCAACTTTGCCGATCGCTACGGTCGCCGCCTCTCACTCTTGCGTGCGCAACTTGGCCTTGCAGCAGGGTTTGCGCTGTGCGGCTTGGCAGACAACCTCGCCATGTTTGTGTTTGGTCTTATTGTTCAAGGAACCTTTGGCGGCACCATGGCCGCCTCGAACAGCTACTTATCTAGTCAAATTAAAGAAGCCAAAACACTCGGCAAGTCACTCAATAAAACCCAACTATCTGCTCGCTTGGCGCTGATCGTTGCGCCCATTGGGCTCGGCTGGAGCTTGTCAGAGACCAACCCGCTCAACGCGTACCTGTGGTTATGCGTTTTGCCTTTAATTGCTATGGGCATCACGCTAACACTGCCAGCGGATAAACCCGCCGACCAAAACCTCGAAAAGCCAAACTCAGAACCTCAGCAAGAAAAACCGGTTGCACAGAAAAACGCAATGCATGCCATTCGTTGGATCTTCTTTGCTCAATTCGGGTTTGCGTTTTCTATGGTGGTGACCTTTCCTTACTTCTCGCCGTTTGTGCAGCAATATGGCATCACTAACCACGCATGGATCGGTTTTTTGTACGCACTGCCGCATGGCGTCTATCTGTTGCTGGCAGGAAAAATTCACGTGTTGTCAGATGGGTTGAATCGCCATCAACCGCTGCGCACGTTATGGCTTGGGTTTGCATTGCTTGCCGTGAGCTCTGCCTTGCATTTGATTGCGTCCGAAACCGCACTCATTGCTGCGAGAATTATCTTCGGCATCGCGATGGTGTGTTGTTATCACGGATTGCATCAGCATCTTGCGAGCAATCTGGATCGCAAACTCAGTGGCAAAGTATTTTCTCGCTTTGATGCCATGTCCAAATGGGGTGGCGTGGCAGCGGGATTTTGCGCTTCTTTCATTTCTAGCTTGGGGCTACTTGAGGTTCCTTTCCTACTTTCTGCGATAGTCAGCGTAATCACCTTGATCGCGCTGGTTCTCCACTCAAAATTTGGAAATCAACATGTTACAAACTCAATCCTCTCAGACTAGCGAGTTGCGCGCACATGAGGTGCAGCTCAACCGTGAGAAAGCCCAACTCAACACGATAATGGGTGTTCTTAATTGTTACTTACGTGAATTTGCGCTACCGAATCAACAAGTGGAATGGCACTACCAATCGACATCGCTACCCCAAACGTTAAAACGCAACTATCCCGCTAAACAGCGGATAGCCGTTCATCTTTCTCAACAAAATGGCGTGCTGGTTTTGCCGATTCACTACGCGAGCAAACTGGGCAAAATCAAATTGGCAGAACTGCCTTGGGCGAAAATGCCGGGATCTGGTTGGGCGAAATTGGATGCCACGCAAACTCTTACGCTTTTGCTTAACTATCTCAAGCAGGTATTGGCGATCCCGTTTAACCATGAGCTGATCGAACAACTAGAAAATAGCGTGCTGGTTACCGAGCAGTTTCTCAACGTCGCGCCCAAATCGCATCACAACGAATTTATCGCTTCGGAACAATCTCTGATTTGGGGGCATACTTTCCATCCGACCCCGAAAAGTCGTTCGGGCGTCACCATGGATGATCTCTTGGCGTTTTCTCCAGAAGTCGGCGCGCAAGTCCCGTTGTACTGGTTTGAAGTGGATACGTCCTTACTTGATGTGCTGAGTTCCGACGGAGAAGCTAACCCTGCGCAGCGCATGCTACAACGGCTCGCGCCACAACACGCCACCAGCAATGGGAAGACCCTCTACCCTTGTCATCCTTGGGAAAGCTACACCATTTTGAGTAACCCAAGCGTGAAGCGCGCCATTGAACAAGGCAAGATCACGCCACTGGGTTTAGGTGGTGAAAAGATGCAGCCGACCTCTTCAGTTCGTACCCTCTACCACCCTGACATGGACTGGTTTGCGAAATTCTCCATCAACGTACGATTAACCAATTGCGTGCGCAAAAACGCGTGGTACGAACTCGACAGCGCCGTGCAACTCACGTCGATTCTCAAACCAATTAGAGAAAACGAACAGCTGCACAACCCCGTATTTAAAGTGATGACAGAGCCTTACGCCACCACGTTGAATCTAGAAAGTGTCGCTGAGCACAACTGGGACGACAACACCAAAGCACGCGAATCGTTTGGGATTTTGTATCGCGAAAATTTCTCGCTGAGCGAAGTCGACATCTTGAAACCAACCCTCGCTGGCGCTCTGTTTGCTTACGATAATAACGGCAACAGTCGCATTGCTCAACGCCTTAAAAACAAAGCGCGTACTACGCAAAATCGCTATTCCGACATCGCGACACTTTGGTTTGAACGCTATTTGCATTGCCTGATCCCGGGCGTATTTAATTACTACTTCAAACACGGGGTGGCGTTTGAGCCGCATTTGCAAAACACCCTGATTGGCTTTGAGCAAGAGATGCCGTGTTGTGTTTGGATTCGTGATTTGGAAGGCACTAAATTACTGCCGGAGTTCTGGCCAGCAGAAACATTAACTGACTTGTCTGAACGCGCACGACAATCGGTTTACTACAGTCGCGAACAAGGCTGGAATCGCATCGGATACTGCACCTTTATCAACAACATCAGCGAAGCGATTTTCTTCATCGCAGAAGGTGATGAGCCACTAGAGCAAACGCTGTGGAATGCGGTGCAAAGTGCCATTGTGCATTGGCAATCAGTGAATGGAAAACAACCGGAACTAGAAACGTTGCTAAATGGCGGTCACTTCCCAAGCAAAAATAATTTCACCACACGTTTGATGCAAAAAGCCGATAAGGAGTCGGGCTATACCCAAGTCGCCGCACCTTGGCAACAAAACGAAAAAGGAGCGCAACATGCCTAACTCACTCTCTCTACCGACACGCGTTAGCCAACAAGTTCACACGCTCGCACAGCAGCAAAATCAGCCCTTGTGCGCGTACGTGTATGACCTAAACGCCTTAGAAAAACACATCAAACAACTGCGTCACGTTTTGCCGAAAAATGTCGAGCTATTTTACGCAGCCAAAGCCAATCCATCGGGCCCGATTCTCAAAACGCTCGCGCCGTATGTCGATGGTTTTGAAGCGGCATCTGGCGGGGAGTTGGCACACCTCCACCAGCAGCAACTCGATAAGCCATTGATCTTCGGTGGCCCAGGAAAAATGCCAAGTGAATTGCAACAAGCGATTGATCTTGATGTTGATGCAATTCATGTCGAAAGCCTCACCGAGCTGCAACGCATTGGTGCGCTAACCGAGCGCCTCAACCGCCCTGCTTCGATCTTTTTGCGTATGAACATTGATATTGGCGACATCACGCTCAGCAAGTTGGCAATGGGCGGCAAGCCGACTCCGTTTGGCTTGGACGAGTCCGAACTGAGCAATGCTTTGATGTTGCTGCGCGATTTCCCGCAAGTGTCACTCAAAGGCTTCCATTTTCACTTGATGTCGCATCAGCTTGATGTTGAACGCCACTTAGCGTTAATGCAGCGCTATTTCCAAGTCGTGAAGGCGTGGCAGCAGGAGTTCGAACTCGGTGAGCTGATGATCAACTTGGGCGGCGGCATGGGCATCAACTACCAAAACCCTGAGCAACACTTTCCGTGGATGGAGTTTTGCGACAAGTTGGAATTCCTCATCGCTAAAGAGCAAGTGCAAGATTGGACACTGCGTTTTGAATGCGGACGTTTCATCACGGCGGCATGCGGTTATTACGTGATGGAAGTACTGGATATTAAGCAAAATCTTGGCGAAAACTTTGTCATCGCGCGCGGAGGAACTCACCACTTCCGCACGCCAGCGGCGCAGAGTCATGACCATCCATTCGTCATCCTGAAAAGCGAGCAACACCATGAGATTTCTCACCCAATTCAGCATGCACAAGCGACCTTTGTCGGCCAGCTTTGTACGCCCAAAGATGTGCTGGCACGCAATCAACACGTCGCCCACGTCGATATTGGTGATTACGTTGTGTTTACCTTAGCGGGCGCCTATGCGTGGAACATTTCCCATCAAAACTTCTTGATGCATGAACCGCCGATCTTCCACTATTTTTAAACGGCATACTTCGCTTCATTCAAGCCCCAATCATTGGGGCTTTTTTATTCTTCAACATAACAAGCAGCCCTAATACAGCACTCTACTTCGCCGCCGCGTGGGTTAAATTGCCCAGCACGCCGCTGATTTTGTTCAATACCTCGTCACAGCCTTCAATATGATGGCGCTGCTTTAAATACATAGGATCGTTATAAGCTAACCACGTTTTGCCTTCAGCATCTTCATACACCAACACTTTTTGGGGTAAATCGAGCGCCACTTCCTGCGCACAGATCATCAGTGGCGTGCCCACTTTAGGGTTTCCAAACACGATAACTTCGGTTGGTCGCAACGTCATATCGACTTTCGTGGCATTCTCTTGATGGTTAATGCGCGCAAAGACGTTCAACCCTTTTTCTTGCGCGATAGCGACAAATTTATCCGCCGTATCTTTTGCTGAATGCGTGCTCGCAACGGTTACCACACCCTCACCAGCCAACGCACTCAATGACGTCAACGCCACGACCAACCCGATGATTACTTTTTTCATTTGTCGTCCCTTCCTCTCTCTGAGTCGAAAACTAGATATAGAAAAACCAAGTGTAGGAAAACTATAGAAGTCAGATTCCGCTATCGCGAATTGCACTCTACCCACTCAAGAGTCGACCGTGTAACACGGATAAATTGATTCAGATTAATAAAGCATTAACTAGCCGAGCATCAAAAGCGTGAAATACGTAACATTTGCAGCCTATTTTAGTAAGAAAGAGAAAAGTAGTGACACGCGATCAATTTGAGTTATTAGCACCCGGTGGTGATTTAGATTCCATCAAAGCCGCCATTGCCGCTGGCGCCGATGCAATTTACTGTGGGCTCGACCGCTTCAATGCTCGTAACCGAGCGACCAACCTCACCTTAGATAACTTAAATGGCGTGTTAACGTTGGCCCATCAGCACAGCTGTAAGATTTTCCTAACGTTGAATGTGCTGATTTTAGAAAGTGAAATTCCAGCGATTGTTCGCTTGCTCAGCCAACTGAACACCACCAAAATCGATGGCGTGATCGTACAAGATCTCGGTCTGGCCTACATTCTCAAACATCACTTTCCCGATTTGGATGTGCACGCTTCAACGCAACTGAACACGCATAACGAAGGCCAAATCCTCTTTCTCAACCAGCTCACCGCAAGCCGAGTAAACTTATCTCGCGAACTTAACATCAGTGAGATAAAACATCTGGCGCAATTTGGTCGCGAGCACAACGTAATGATGGAAGTGTTTGTCCACGGCTCATACTGCATCGGATTCTCCGGAATTTGCTACATCAGTTCCGCTCGCAATGGCGCATCAGGTAACCGTGGACGCTGTAGCCAACCTTGTCGCGAACAGTACGAAACGACCAAAACAGGCAACAACTACCCACTCAATATGAAAGACAACTCCGCCTTTGGGGACTTGGAAGCGCTTGCCGATGCTGGCGTGTATTCATTAAAAGTGGAAGGGCGAATCAAGAAATCGCACTACGTCTATACCGTGGTCGACAATTGGCGCCAGCAAATCGATCGCTTGTGCGAGGGTTTGGAACTCTCTGAAGACACCACAGAGTTATACACGGTGTTCAACCGTGATTTCTCCAACGCATTTTTGCAAGGTGATTTCGGCAAGGCGATGTACATCGACAACCCGCGCGACCATGCTGTAAAGCATTTTTCGAAGGTTTACCAATGCCAGTCTGCTGATGATGTACAAGCGGTGAAAAAGAAACTCTACGATGACAAAACCGCGATCATTGAGAAAGTGGCAGAGCAAACTAAGTCGTTCGATGTCACTTCAACACAAGTATCCGGCAGCAGCTTGAAAGGGTCGATTGATGTGCCAACTCTGCCAACGTTACCTCAACCAGAACCTCGCCAAGGTGCGCCAAAATTATCGGTTCTGATCTCGTCAGCACAAGAAGCCATGCTGTGCGAATACCACGACGTTGATGTTTACTATCAATTGCCAATGGGATTGTCTGGTGAACTGAGCGCGATGATTGAATTGTTCCAAGCCAACCCAATGCTCAAACCTTGGTTCCCAGCCATTTTGATTGGCGAAGACTACCACGCCGCGCGCGTATTTTTGGAAACCATCCAACCTGAGTTGTTGATCACCAACAACTCAGGTGTCGGCATGATCGCAAAAGAGCTCGGCTTAGGCTGGGTGGCAGGCCCACAACTGAACACGGTGAACTCATACGCGTTTAAATGCCTTCAAGATGAGTTCGCGGCAAGTGGCGCGTTTGTTTCTAACGAGCTGAATATGAAGCAGGTGCGTCACATAAAGCGTCCGAAAAACATGCGCAGCTTCTACAGCATTTATCACCCGAACACTCTACTCACGAGCCGCCAATGTTTGTTTCAACAAACCGAAGGATGCCGTAAGGTGAAGGTCAACAAAAGTTGTTTGAAACGCTGTGATAAACGCACGTCTATCATCAACTTAAAAGACAATCCTTACTTGGTGCAAAAACAAAAAGGCAGCCACAATTCAATCTACAGCGAGCACAACATCTTAAACCTGCAAGTGCTGCACGATCTGCCGCAATTGTTTACCGATGTGTTGATCGATCTGCGTGATATCCAGACCGAAACGAAAGTCTCAGCAAGCAAACCTGAGTTGATTGACGCGTTCTTAGCTCTACTTGAAGATCACAGTGAACAAGCCGTCCAAACGCTGAATGACATGATTCAACCAACAGCCAACGCGCAGTATTTGAAGGGGTTGTAGGCGGTACTTGAAAGTTAAACAACGCATCCACTCTCAACATATCTTGAACACACACAGTGCACTGACTACAATAGCGCACTTTTTACGGAATTTAGGTCACACAAAATGACAGATACAGCTAAACCAGCTCTACCAGATCGCCTAGCGGGTAACCCACGTAGCCCATTCTTCATCAAAGAATGCTTCGAGCACCAAATCGGTATTCGTATCAACGGCCAAGAGCGTACTGACGTAGAAGAATACTGCATCAGCGAAGGTTGGGTAAAAATTGCTTCTCCTAAAGCAAAAGACCGTTTCGGTAACCCAATGCTAATCAAGCTTAAAGGCGAAGTTGAAGCGTACTACGTGTAAGCTGACCACGCTTAATATCTTTGAAAGCTCGAGTCTGACTCGGGCTTTTTTAATGCCTGTCATATCCCTTCCTCATTTAATCTATTCCCTCTTCTTTTCAGTACAAGTTATTAAGAAATCGATGTAAATCGCTGTTTTTATCTGATTGTTGTCTAAAGTTTCTAGAGAACTAACTGCAATAGCCATTGCCAAAAGAAACGACACCTTTTGAATACAGGGAGAGGAAATGGAAAGCCCACTGGTCACACTCAAACACGCCAGCAAAAGCTTTGTCGATGGCAAAGAGACACATCGCGTGTTGGAAGGCGTCGACTTTACGTTGAACACAGGAGCGAGTGTTGCGCTGACAGGCGCAAGTGGCAGCGGCAAAAGTACCTTACTCAATGTCATCGCTGGCTTTGAGCCACTTTCCGAAGGTGAGTTGTGGTTAGATGGTGATAACACGGCGGCTTGGAAAGACCCGCAATGGAGCCGATTTCGACACCAAAAACTCGGTGTTATTTTTCAGCAATTCAACCTATTAACGCCGCTCAACGTGCAGCAAAACATCGCCTTCCCTCTACATTTGAATCAACAAAAATGGAATGACTGGTGCGATTATTTGGTCGAGACTCTAGGCATCAGCCAACTGCTTGATAGACATGTTTCTGCCCTTTCCGGTGGTCAACAACAACGAGTCGCGATTGCGCGCGCTTTAGCACACAAACCTAAACTGCTACTTGCTGATGAACCCACAGGTAACCTCGACCAAAAAGCAGGCTTGGAAGTGATGAAACTGCTCAGTGAAATCACCACCCAGGGCAATACGGCGGTGCTATTGGTAACACACAGCCATGAATGCGCTGAATTTATGAAAGCACGGCTGCGATTGGATAACAGTCAGCTACAGAACAGTCATCAAGTAAACAAACATGAGCTTCGCCATGAAGCAAGCTAAGCTATCAACCACCAGATTCACACATACTCGACTCGCCCTGGATCTGTTTGCGGCACATTATCGACAAGCACCACTGCAAGCCGCCGCGATTCTGATCGGTATCGTGTTGGCTGTTACCTTATTTGTTGCGGTGCAAGCCATCAACCTCAATGCCAAACGAAGTTATGCGGAATCTACCGAGCAGCTTAGCGCACAAGCTCAGAACTTAATTATTCCACCAGCAGGGCAAAACTATCTGCCCGAGTCTCTTTATTTCACCCTTAGACAAAACGGGCTCAGTGCAGCACTACCTGTAATCGAAGGGCGAGTGAGAGACGAACAAGGTCGTCGTTGGTCAGTACAAGGTAGCGAGTTAATTGCTGCCATCTCTTCACGTTCGCGCTACTCAACGGATAACAAGCAAAAGTCATCAGATAACCAACAGAACGTGTCTTTGTTCGACAGTGCTTTGCCTCTACCTGAGCTTTTAGCTGGCAAGCCAATCGTGATGATGAGCCAATCTCAACATCAAAACTTAGGAGAGGTAGAAACCCTAACTCTGGACGACATTCCAACCCAAGTGGTGGTGTTGCCTGACGAATGGCAGTTAGGTAGCCGAATGTTGATGGACATTGGCTTTGCCCAGCAACTGCTCAATAAAAAAGGGCAGCTCAGTTACATTGCGGTTTTCCATTCGGGTGATAAAGGGAATAAAGACACGCAAGCAAATTGGCAAAGCATCATTGGCGAGCAAGGACAATGGATTTCCAATAATCAAAGCACAGACCTTGGCTCACTGACCGACAGCTTTCACCTCAATCTCACCGCAATGAGCTTACTCGCGTTTTTAGTCGGGCTGTTTATTGCTTACAACGGCGTTAAGTACAGCTTGCTTAAACGCAATCGGCTGTTAGTGCAGATTCAACAGGCGGGCGTTGCGCCGAGCATTGTGCTCTCTGCGCTGTTAGTTGAACTCACTGTTCTCGTTACCATCGGCGCTTCCCTCGGTTTTGTATTGGGCATGCAGCTTAGCCATTGGCTACATCCGACCGTGGCACTGACTCTAGAACAACTTTATGGCGCGACACTTCTGCCCGGAACTTGGCAGTGGCAATGGTGGGCGCAAGCGCTGCTGCTCACGTTAACCGCAACCCTGTTGGCGTGTTGGCAGCACTTTAAACAGCGAGTGCGCCAACCGCTTTCCTCTCATGGCGGGTTTTATCAAGCGCCTGAAGCCTCTAACGAAAACCAATTGTTCGTGATAGGTGCTGCGTTGACAGCTCTCGCACTTGCAGGGTTATGGCAGAGTGAGCACCACCGCTTCACCATGGCGTGGCTCGGCGTGCTTGTGGTGTCGATTCCTTTATATCTACCTAAAACACTCAGCGTATTAGCCAATTGGTGCGAGAAGCGCACCAATTCCGGTTTGATGCAGTATCTTTTTGCTGAGTTGCGCGAGCTGATTTCTCCGCTTTCTCTCGCCATGATGGCACTGCTACTCGCCGTTACAGCCAATATGGGGATGAATACGCTAGTGGGCAGTTTTGAATCCACCTTAAAACAGTGGTTAGAACAAAGGCTACACGCCGATATTTACGTCAGCCCTGCCCAAGGAGAAATCGCTGATGTAGAGCGCGCGTTAGGGCAGTTCAATAATGTTGAGACCGTCTACAAGCAATACTACGTCGACGATAACCTGCAAGGCTTACCGATTTTGCTTGGTACCAAAGACAAAGACACCTTAGAACAAACCATGGTGTTCAAATCGCATTTGGAGAACTTCTGGTCACGCTTTTACCAAGGTGAGTTGGTCGCTATCAGTGAACCAACCGCGGTCAAACTGGGTTTATCACTGGGTAGCGCGCTCACGCTTGATGCCGTTCCAAATAAGAACCTGCTTGTGGGTGCGGTATTCCACGATTACGGCTCACCCAACGGTGAAGTGTTATTGGCACCCAAATTATGGCAAGAGAGTGGCTTTACCGACCTGCCAACAAGCCTTGGCATTAAAGTATCAGGAGACCCACAAATCGTATACGAGCAACTGCGCGAGCAATTGAATCTGCATCCAAGTCAGCTCTACGATCAGGCGCAAATCAAATCCATCGCGTTGGATATTTTCTCGCAGACCTTCGCCATTACGCGTGCGCTCAACGGCGTGACGTTGATGGTCGCGGTGATTGGCTTGTTCAGTGCTTGTTTCATGTTGCTCGACGCGCGTAAAGCCGCCATTGCAAGGCTGTATGCACTTGGCGTTAGTCGTCGCAAATTAATGACCATGGTGGTCGGACAGATCGTCGCTTTGGTCAGTTTTACTCTGGTTATCACCCTACCTTTAGGAGCCATGGTGGGATATGTGCTGACAGATATTGTCACCTTGCGCGCTTTTGGTTGGAGCTTAAATTATCTATGGAATTGGAGCGATGCCCTCAGTATTGCGGCGATCACCATCTTGGTGGCGGTGATTGCAACTTTGATTCCGCTGTGGCGATTGGTCAGTAAGCCTGTCATGTCCAGTTTGCAAAGCGAGGTGTTGTGATGGTTCGATTAGCAAGCAAACTTACTCTGCTCATAAGCAGCTTGATCCTATTTGGATGTGAAGATGCCCAACAAAAAAATATGAGCACACAAAATATGGGCACGTTGCTGGGCAGTGGAGAAACACAAAGCGAAAGCAACCTATTCACACCCGTAGAAAAAGGGGTTGAACTCACCTTCCCAGCAGACCATCAAGCACACCCGAATTTTCGTCATGAATGGTGGTATTTAACCGCCAACTTAATCGATGCAGACGGCACTCCACTTGGCGTTCAATGGACACAATTTCGCTTTGCTGCTGCGCCACTAAAAGGCGAAGATGACGTGAAGAAAACCGAATGGCAAGCTCAACAAATCTACATGGCGCACAGCGCAGTGACGACCGCAGACAAACACTATGCAGATGAAAAATGGTCACGCGCTCAAGCGTCCTTAGCCGGCGTCGATAGCTCTCCATTTCGTGTTTACCTCGATGATTGGCAGTGGACCTCTTCAACCAACGACCTCTTCCCTGCCACGCTAAATGCCAATTCAGAGCAGTTTGGCTACTCACTAAAACTGACCAGCAGCGCACCTTATCAAAAGCAAGGCGAGCAAGGTTACAGCACCAAAAGTGCCGATGGTCAGGTGGCTTCGTATTACTACAGCCAACCGTTTATTGATGTCTCCGGTGAAGTCACCATCGACGGCGAAACTCATCAAGTGTCGGGTGAAGGCTGGATAGATCGAGAGTGGAGCTCGCAATTCTTACTCGACTCACAACAAGGCTGGGACTGGTTTGCTCTGAGGTTGAGTGACAAAACCAGCTTGGTGGTGTTCCAGTTGCGGGATTCCAAAACCGGACAAGCTAGTTACGCCAGCGCAAAGCTGATGCAGCAAGATGGCTCTGGCATCGCCATTTCTCAAAAAGACATTCGCTTAATAGCAACCAAGCAAACAGAAATCCAAGGGCGAAAGTATCCAACCCAGTGGCAAGTGTCGATTCCAAATCAGCAAATTGAGCTTACCGTTTCTGCTCTCAACCCGAACGCGAAAATGCCGCTTTCGGTACCTTATTGGGAAGGCCCAGTACGTATTGAGGGCTCTCATTCTGGGACTGGTTACATGGAGCTAACGGGGTATTGAAATGTTGAGCGGGAGCCCCAATTATTCTACTAGAACAAATACTGGCAACCAAGTCATACACTGATTGAAAGGAAATATGATGAACCCAATTATCGCCTTGCTGAAAGAGAACAACATCAGCGATGAGCAAATCAACGAGATTTTTCAGACTCTGACGCAAAACCCTCTAGCGGCAATGGCAACAATCAGCCAACTAGGTTTGCCACAAGACAAGCTACAAATGCTGATGGCGCAAGTGATGCAAAACCCTGCGCTAATCAAAGAAGCCGTAGACGAGTTGGGATTGGATTTCTCAAAGGTTGAAGAAGCAAAAGAGAAGCTTCAAAGCCAAAACCAAGGCAACTAAGTCTTAGCCATTTAGCGCTGAATATAGAAAAGGCCGTTAACCCGAGCATGTGGGTTAACGGCCTTTTTTGTTCGCTACGTTGTTGTTAGCTACTTTTTTGTCGGCTAATTATTAGCGATTTAAAGACGCGAATTGCTCTGCGGTCATACCGTAGTAGAGCTTGTCGTCAAAGCCTTGCTCTAGTTTATAG
Organism: Vibrio sp. Vb1574; assembly: GCF_033338675.1. NCBI lineage: Bacteria > Pseudomonadati > Pseudomonadota > Gammaproteobacteria > Vibrionales > Vibrionaceae > Vibrio > Vibrio sp. Vb1574. The sequence goes on along the minus strand of NZ_JAWOTC010000004.1, from coordinate 46,937 downwards.
TAGTCTTTCTGACGGCCTTCTTGAGTAAAACCATTTTTCTCTAACGTCTTGTAAGAACCAGCATTAGAAGCGTAGCAATCGGCACTGACTTTATGGGCGTTTAACTCAGTAAATCCAATCTCGGTCATCATTTGGCAAGCGCGAGTCGCGACGCCTTTGCCCCATGCGCAAGTAGGTAACTGATAACCCACTTCGTAGTTGCCAGTTAAGAACATCACTGCGGTCACCGCACACATTCCCATGTACTGACCTTGCTGGTCACGAATCACGAACGTTGGGCTATCTGACCAAACACCGTCTTTAATCGCTTGTGCCGTATTTTCAATAATAGGGCCAAAGAAGCCTTCATACAGGTTGTTATCAGCAGGTGCGAAGAACAGATACTGATTGACCTTATCGCCGTTCAGCATCTCGATAATATCTTGTAGATCAGAGCCTTGAATCAGTTGGATAGTCAACGATTCATTAAATGGAATGGCTTCGCCTTGTTTTAGTTTTTGATATGACATGTGTTACCTCGTTATCTGCTGAAAATAGTAGCCCAGCGGATAAGAGAAAAATTGGATTTTTGCGACAACTTTCGGGCTGATTAGCAATGTATTACGACTCAAAATCGCCATAGATATCGATGGTTAAGTCACGTTTTTTCAGGTATTTGCTCGGCGTTTTTCTTAGCTGATGTTTGAGGGTACGAATCAAATGCGATTGGTCACTGAAACCAAATTGTTGTGAGAAACTCGCCCAATCAATCGCTTCTTGTTGCTTGTAGAGAGTCAAAATCATCTGCTCCAGACGCGCCATTTGTTGATACTGCTTAACGCTCAACCCCACCACTTGTTTGAAACTGCGCTCAAGCGTTCTTCGAGAACAGGCGCACTGTTTGGCTATCTCATCAATATCCATCGCTAACTCAGGTGAACGTAGCGCTTGAGCGTCCATCACGGATACCGCTTTTTGTGACGCCAAAAACGGTTTGGTACGGCAAGGTTCGATATCTAACGCATCTAAATGTTGTTTGATGTAGTTCAGCAAACATTGCGATGAACCTTGCAACTCTAACTGCCATAAGCCTTGTTGAAAGCGCTCATCAAACGCCGCGTTAAGCCAATCAAACCATTCGCATTGGTTAATTGCACTAACTTGGGATGCATCACTAAACCGTGATTCAATGGCATAAAAACCCTCTGGGCGAAAGGTGATACCAATACGCTTGATGGGAGCCGTATCTTCCAACAACAGTAAATGTTCGTTAGCCATTAACAAGTGGCAGCCTTTGCCAGCAAGCTTTGTGTGTCCCGTGTCGTAGCTGTAGCCTTGCTCTGGTGGCGTAAAGAGTAAATGAGCACGCGGGTTTGGGATAAGGTGCGGCTTGGGGTCAATGACTTCACCCTCTGGCACTTCCAAGTACCAAACTTGATGAATGAGCCATTCGTACTCTGGCAGAGACTGTTTCCAAGCTATCATGATTGTCCTAGCGGTTAGTAAAGATAATGGGCGCAACGTTTTTGCTTAAACATCTGCTCGTTGAGTGTGACTGATTGACGCGCATCTCGCCACGCATTTCTCACGCTGCTCCCTTGCAAGCTTGTTGGATTGCGGTAGGCTTTGAGCAGAGAAAACAAGCTGAACAGAACAAGGAAATCCCCCGATGCGCGTCGACTACCACCAACGACTGGTTCCTGTGATTCGTTATTTAGAACAACACTTTAATGAACCACTCAATCTGCCAGAAGTGGCCGCGCTGGCGAACCTTTCTCCTTATCACTTTCATCGCACCTTCAAAGCCGTGCAAGGCGAGACATTGGCTGATTTCATTCGACGTTTGCGTCTAGAAGCCGCCGCCGATGACTTATTCAAATCCAAGCAACCGGTATTAAACATTGCCTTAGAGTACGGATTTTCTAGCTCACAGAGCTTAGCCAAAGCCTTCAAGCAACATTATGGCGTTACACCTACGGCCTTTCGCGACTGCGAAAACTACCAGCAGTTTTCTGAATTAGCACGAAACAGCAAGATTGGACACACGTTGCGCAAGAATGGAAACGAAGTAACACCAAGCGATTCATATACTGGCTCTGAACTCACCAAATGGAGCATGACAATGGAAACGCAAAACTTTGAAAAAGCAAAACTGGCTTACATTCGCGTAAACGGCCCTTACGGCCAAGGCTATGAGGAGCCATCAGGTCGCTTGTATCAATGGGCAGGAATGAAAGGTTTGGCAGGCAATACCTGCATCTTCATCTACCATGACAATCCAGAAATCACGCCAGACGAGAAGTGTCGCACTGATATCTGCTTGATGGTGCCAGAAGATACGGAAGTTCCAAAAGGCATTGAGCTGCAAGACTTCCCCGGTGGTCAATATGCGGTGATGCGCCAGCACATTACTGACCCGAGCCAATACTCAAAAGCGTGGGATGATGTCATGAGCAAGGTAATTGAATCCGGTATTGAGAACGACGATCGTCCTTGCTTTGAGCTTTACCACAGCTTCGACCCACAAACGCATCATGCAGACGTTAGCTTCTGCACCGCCATCAAATAAACCAAAAGCCTGCATCGTTGCAGGCTTTTTCATTTCTTACTCTGGTTGCTTAAATTCGCTGTTCCAAATGCTGTTTATCTTTTAATCCAATTACTTAGAACACGAACGAATACCTCAATATTTTCGTGATCCTACTTCGCGTTTTGACCACGCGCGCTCATTCGCTCGGCTGAGTTGGGATTCATTTCACAGATTATTCATGAAGCGAACCTAGACTGAAAAAATTCCATCGACCCCGTTCGACCTACAACACTAAGCACAATAAAAACTAGGTACTACAGCACCTCTAGGACATTCCATGAAGAAGAACTTACTTGCTATTGCTCTTGGTAGCGTAATTGCGCTGACTGCTGCCCCATACTCTATCGCGGCTAACGATGCTGCCCCATACTCTATCGCGGCTAACGATGCTGCTGTCCAATCTTCCACCGACTACTCACAGATCGTCACTAAACGTCAGGTTGTCGACCAACTGCTGAATGACGCGGTACAAGCATTCAAATCCCCTGCGCGTATCTCGCATGCGGGTTTTACCGCCAAAATGCCGAGCAACATGGAGATTGTTACCAACCGCTTATTAGAAGCGTACAAACTTGAGCCGTACCGTACTGACCTACTGATTTCTGCAGCAAACGCGCAGATCTACAACAAGAATGCAGACCGCGCGATTGAACTGTTTGAACAAGCCCTTTCTGTCGCACCAGACGATGTGGATTTGCACGCTTACTTAGCGGTATGGCAACGCTTTGAGGGCAACCAAGCGGAATCAGCGAAACACATGGCGACGCTCACGAAGCTCAATGCAGGTAAAGCGGCAGACATCCAACGCATCTTCGACACCGTAGACCGCGTACTTGCCACGCCGCTAAAAGAGCAAGCCGACAAAGGAAAATTGGATGACAGAGGCGCAATCGTCACGTTGGGATACGCGCTGAACCCAGATGGTTCAATGCATCAAATCTTGGTTGAGCGTTTGGAAACTACGTTAGCAATGGCGAAAGCAAATCCAGACGCATTGATCGTATTGACGGGTGGTGTACCGAAGAACCACAAAACCGAAGGCAAGTTAATGGCGGATTGGCTGATTGAAAAAGGCATCAGCAAAGATCGCATCATTGAAGAAAACTACGCCACCAGCACGGTAGGTAACGCCCTATTCAGCAGCTACGCATTGGCGCGTCATAACATCAAGCACGCAACCATCATAAGCTCAGCGAGCCATGTGCGCCGTGGTCAAACCTTGTTTGAAATCGCAAGCTGGCAAACTGGCCCGCAAGACATCACTTTTGACACAGTGAGCTACCCAGACAAACCACTTAAAGACTTAGCCAAAGCCAGCGATGGCGAACTGCTTGGTATCTACCGCGATGCTCTGCGTACTTACGGCATGTGGAGCTACCGCTCTTACCCGCTAGAGTCGCGTTAATACACTAGAGCCAGAAAGCAAAAGAGACCGCGTTAATGCGGTCTCTCATAGAATCATTTGAACATGATGCAATGGTCAATCAATGCGTTTTGTAGGTTTTGTTTATCACTCAGAATCACTAGAGCATAGATAGTATTTTTGTCACCAATTCGGTAAAGCAGCTTGAATCCATCAAAGCTAAATTGCCGGATGTCGTAAACACCGATTGTTGTCAGTTCATAACAAGGGGGATAGATAGACGGGTTATTCAAAACGTTGTGTTCAAACCTCTGCTGAACCGCAATTAATCTATCAATCACATCGTTGCGAGCGCTCCAGTTCGATAAATAGTTAATACTCTGAATAGCCGTATTTTCAAAGGTTTGTGTATAGAGAACTTTTGCTTCCATGCTCGTATCAAACTCAATCTTTGAGTGCTGCTAACGTGCTCTTCATATCTTCTGATGACTTTACACGTTCATTCGCAACATCATTTTGAGCAAAGCTAACAAACTTCATTAAAGCAATGGCTTCATCACGCTTCTGACGTTCTTCATAAGACTCAACGACATAAATAGGCTTACCATTTTGCGTAATCGTCATTGGTTCATCCAGTTCAAGCTTCGCAGCATTCTTTTTTAAATAACTTACCGTTTCAGTGCTCATCACATGACTCCTATCGGCAACCTCGCTGGTGTAACAACAAGCGAACCCAGCCGAGCTATACTGCAGGTTTGACCGAAATATTTGAATCAATAGAAAGTGCTAATCACATTCTATTTTTCGTTTAGATTTTGACCTAATCTTGCCAACTATACCTGTGCATTTCGAACAAACCAAATTAAGTTTAAATTTAGACTTCTACTTCAAATATAGAAAAAGCCTGCGTATTTGCAGGCTTTCTTGTCTTTGTGCAGTGATAAGAACCGCTTAAATTGCTTCGCCGTTTACCGTTACTGCCACATCAATGTTGCCACGAACTGCGTTTGAATATGGGCAAACTTGGTGTGCAATGCGCGTTAGCTCTAGCGCTTGTTCTTGTGGCATGTCTAGCTCTACCGCTAGGCTCACTGTTAGTGCAAAGCCACCGTTATCGTTAGGACCGATGCCTACTTCCGCTGTTACGGGTGCGCTTTTCAGGTTTACTTTACCTTCACGCGCTACGTGAAGAATCGCGTTAGAAAAACACGCTGAATAGCCCGCTGCAAAAAGCTGTTCTGGGTTAGTTGCTGCGCCTGTGCCACCCATTTCCTTCGGGTATGACAGCTCTAGATCGAGAAGACCGTCATCTGTTTTTACTTGACCATTACGACCAGCCAAAGCAGTAGCTTGAGTTTTGTATAGAGTAGTCATGCGAGTGTCCTTCTTAATTTAAGTTGTGCACAATTTAATTGCTTGCAATCTTATATCGAAGTAAAGATCGTTTGCAACTATATTGTGCACAATTTATTTTATGACTCTCTTTCTCTATGAGCAGGTAGGCAACGCCAATGAGCCAGTGTTACACCGACAACACCATGACCAACGACGATAAACTCTTACTCGAAAACCAAGTTTGCTTCCCGCTCTACAGCGCAGCAAATGCAGTGATCCGAGCGTACCGCCCGTTGTTGGATGAGCTTGGTCTGACTTATTCGCAGTACTTAGTGATGATGGTGCTGTGGGAGAAAGACGGTGCCAGCGTGAAAGAATTGGGGTCACAACTGCATTTGGACTCAGGCACACTCACACCTCTGCTTAAACGCTTAGAAGCAAAAGGCTATGTGGAACGCGGCCGAAGTGAAACCGATGAACGCGTTCGCGTACTAAACCTAACAGAACAAGGTCGTGTCCTCAAAGAACAAGCCAAGTCAGTGCCAAACGCCATGATGTGTAAAATCACCTTAGAGCTAGATGAAATGATCATGCTGAAGAAGTTGTGTGGCAAAGTGCTCGACAATCTGAGCTAACAAAATAGAAGCATCCGCTTCCCCACTTCCTATTAGAAAGAGCCTGCCGAGATGCAGGCTCTTTCGATCTTAGCCAGACGATCCACTTAAGGTCATCATCGGTATTCTCTATTGCTAATCTGCCTTCATCTTCAATAAAACCTATCAAAGCAAACTCACTTACATCGGATTTCCCTATCAAGTGAAATAGGAAATGGCTATCAATAGGATAGTTACAAGCAATTTTCCTTAAACACAATCCGATGCGAATATACTTTCCGAAAGCAAGAACTGCTCACCCTAAAACATTCTGAGGAAAGTAAAAAATGATTAATACAAAGATCAAACCATTTGCAGCTACAGCATACAAAAACGGCGAATTCGTTGAAGTAACAGAACAAGATGTTCTAGGCAAATGGGCTGTATTCTTCTTCTACCCAGCAGACTTCACATTCGTATGTCCGACAGAACTAGGTGACCTAGCAGACCACTACGAAGAGCTACAAAAACGCGGCGTTGAAGTGTACTCAGTATCAACAGACACACACTTCACTCACAAAGCTTGGCACGATAGCTCAGAAACAATCGGCAAGATCCAGTACTACATGCTTGGCGACCAAACAGGCAACATCACAAACAACTTCGGTGTGATGCGTGAAGGTCAAGGCCTTGCAGACCGTGCAACGTTCCTAATCGACCCAGAAGGTACTATCCAAGCAATGGAAATCACTGCTGAAGGTATCGGTCGTGACGCAGAAGACCTACTACGCAAAGTGAAAGCAGCTCAGTACGTAGCAGCACACCCAGGCGAAGTTTGCCCAGCAAAATGGAAAGAAGGCGAAGAGACGCTAGCTCCTTCTCTAGACCTAGTAGGCAAAATCTAAGCCACTGAATTTAAGCTCAATTTGACATGCTAATTGACGCTTAACTTAGAGAGCATTCCAGGTTAGATACCTTGACGACCTTCTGCCTGGTTTGCTCTCTCCCCCTCAGGTTTTATCTACAGTAACCACTTTTTATTACCTATCTGAATAAGTAGGTGTGCAGTAATTGCGTAGAAAAAATCGTTTAGAACCAGGCATAGATTTTCGATAGCTAGTTACTCTAACTACAAAATCTATAACGCAGTTATCAACGATTTTAGCTAGCAAGAATGAACAAATACTTGTTTTGATTGGTAACTATTTAATTAAGGTAGTAACAACTATGTTAGACCAAGCGATCCAACAACAACTCAAACAATATCTGGCTAATGTAAAAGAAGACGTTCGTCTAGTGGTTAGTCTAGATGAAAGCAAAGCATCGAATGACATTCTGTCTCTGGCGAACCAAATCGCAGAGATGAGCGACTTTATCACCGTTGAACGTGACGACAACGCAAGCGCACGTAAACCAGTGATGACGGTGACCAATCCAGTAAAAGGCACAGCACTTCGCTTTGCTGGCTTACCAATGGGTCACGAATTTACCTCTCTGGTATTGGCATTGCTGCACTCTGGTGGTCACCCAATCAAACTAGAGCCGGAAGTGATTGAACAAATCGCAGCGCTAGATAAAGAGTTGGAAGTTGAAGTGTTCATTTCACTGTCGTGCCAAAACTGTCCAGACGTGGTTCAAGCATTCAACATGATGGCGGCGATCAACCCGAAAGTGAAAGCAACCATGATCGACGGTGCACTCTTCCAAGATGAAGTGAAACAACGTGACATCATGGCAGTACCAAGCGTATTCGTAAACGGAGAGCTATTCGGTCAAGGCCGTATGTCTCTGACTGAAATCCTAAACAAAGTGGATGACGGTGCGAGCGAGAAAGCCGCCAAAGCACTGAACGAAAAAGACCCATACGACGTGCTAGTTGTCGGCGGTGGCCCTGGTGGTAGTGCAGCAGCACTATACGCAGCGCGTAAAGGTATTCGCACTGGTGTTGTTGCTAAACGCTTCGGTGGTCAGGTGATGGACACCATGGCAATCGAGAACTTTATCTCGGTAAAACGTACTGAAGGTCCAAAACTGGCGACTGACCTAGCAGAGCACCTAAAAGAATACGACGTAGACGTCGTGACTGAGCAACAAGCGCAAAAACTGATGGGCGCAGCACACACAGATGATGGCTTGATTCATATCCAACTTGAAAGCGGCGCAACGCTGAAAAGTAAGAGTGTCATCCTAAGCACTGGAGCTCGCTGGCGTGAAATGAACGTTCCGGGTGAGCAAGAGTACCGCAACAAAGGCGTCGCGTACTGCCCACACTGTGACGGCCCGCTATTCAAAGGCAAGAAAACTGCGGTTATCGGTGGTGGTAACTCAGGCATCGAAGCGGCTATCGACCTAGCAGGTATTGTTGAGCACGTAACCGTTCTTGAATTTGCAGACGTACTTCGCGCAGACCAAGTGCTTATCGACAAAGCGAACTCTCTACCAAACATCGACATCATCACGATGGCGCAAACCACAGAAGTAGTGGGTGACGGTACTCGCGTAACAAGCTTGAAGTACAAAGACCGTAACACAGATGAAATCAAAGAGATTGAACTGTCAGGTATCTTTGTCCAAATCGGTCTAGTACCAAACACAGAATGGTTAAAAGATTCAGAAGTAGCGCTTTCTGAGCGCGGCGAAATTGAAGTTGGTAGCCGTGGTGAAACCAGCCTGGAAGGTGTCTTCGCAGCGGGTGACGCAACGACGGCTCCTTACAAACAGATCATCATTGCGATGGGTGAAGGTGCAAAAGCAAGCTTAGGCGCGTTTGACTACCTAATCCGTAAGCAAGGTTAATCTCCAAATTTCTTGAACACAAAGCGCACGGTGCAGTGTTTTCTTCCCCTAAAAACCAATCGGGGCACCGTGACAGCGATGAGTAACAAGAAATAAAATCAAAAAACCTAGAAGCCCAAAGACTTTGCCAGCAGGTACTAAATGCTGGCTTTTTTGGTTTGGGGAGAGGTGTAAGCAAATCCCTCAGCGCTCCGAGTTCAAACTGGAGGGAATGGCTCTACAATCACGGATAATTCAGTTCACTCCACCAGCATCACAACGCGCTGCGAATAGATTCTGAATACTCGCTTAGGCTCCTTCAGAATGACGCTGTCCGTTTAGCGTTCTCTTCCCGTCATTCCCGCGAACCTAGGTGAGACTCGGAATCTACTCACCAAAAACTCGATCGAAAATGATTAGCAAGAACACGAAAAAACAAAAGGTGAAAGAAGGTTGCAAACACCTAACCCAACATTCAGCCTCAAACCAACGACCCCACCTAACCTCCCCCTTATATCAAACTCTTAAGATCTCATCATTCCGAGCGCAAGGTGGCAAGTTTTACAGTCACAGATAATTCAATTCACTCCACCGGCATCAAAACGCGCTGCAAATAGATTCTGAATACTCGCTTAGGCTCCTTCAGAATGACGCTGCTCGTTTAGCTCTCTTTCCGTCATTCCCGCGAACCTAGGTGAGACTGGGAATCTACCTACCTAAAGCTCGAACGAAAGACATTCACACACATACACGTGACGCATCAACGGTTGGAGGGTTCATGAACATGATCCTCCTCTAAACCTCAAACCACCAATCCCATCTAACCTTCGCTTATATCAAACTCTTAAGATCTCAGCATTCCGAGTGCAGGTGGCAAGTTTTACAGTCACAGATAATTCAATTCACTCCACCGGCATCAAAACGCGCTGCAAATAGATTCTAAATACTCGCTTAGGCTCTTTCAGAATGACGCTCTGCGTTTAGCACTCTCTTTCTGTCATTCCCGCGAACCTAGGTGAGACTGGGAATCTACTCACCACAAACTCGATCGAAAATGCTTAGCAAGAACACGAACAAACAAAAGGTGAAACAAGGTTGCAAGCCCCTAACCCAGCTCTCAGATTCAAAGCACCAAACCCACCGAATCTCTCAATGTATCCAGATCCAAAGATATCAACCCTAAAAAATTTTAAAAAAGCCCTTTACCTAAACTTAACTTGAGGTTTTAGCATATTCATCGTTGGCTAGAAAATGACAAAAAGGAGCACATCATGATCCAACTAGAACATATTAACTTAGTCGTGAAAGATATCCCTGAAATGCTGAAGTTTTACCAAACTGCATTTCCACATTGGTACGTGCGTGATGAAGGTAAAGGCGAATGGAGTGGCAAACCAAGAAACTGGCTACATTTTGGCGACGAGTATCAATACATAGCCATGAGTGACCATGGCGAAGGAGAAAACCGCGAGTTGAGCGGGCACCAAGTTGGGCTAGCGCATTTTGCTTATGTGACCAACAACGTCGATGCAATCATCAAAAGACTAACCGATGCAGGTTATCCGATTGCCCAACCTGGTGCTGATGAACCATACCGCAAAAATGTGTATTTTGTTGACCCTGCCGGTTTTGAGATTGAATTTGTTGAATACCTGGCGGATGACCCAAAACTTCGTAACCTGACAAGCTAAAAGAGATGTAAATAATAAAACGCCAGCAGATAGTGACTGCTGGCGTTTTATTTTATCTATCAGGCTTCTTTATCGCATTAGCGCTGTTTGGCGAAAACCTGAGTCCAGTAATACCCGTAACGTGCAGAGTGATTTTCGACAAGCGACGCGCCCATCTGTTCAAAATCCGCACTCATGATATTAAGGCAGTGACCTTCACTCGATAACCACGCGTTAACGACGGCGTTAATGGTGCTTTGCCCTACGGCGACATTCTCACCAATGGCGCTCCAAGCATAACCCGTTGCGTTAACTCGATCTGACATTTTGCTGCCATCAGAGCCTGTGTGGCTCATGAAATCGCTGTTCGCCATATCGCTTGAATGTCGATAAGCGGCGCTTTCCAAATCGTAGCTCCAAGTCAGGGCCCCTACAGGTGGCATGGTGGTTGCGCCACACTGTTGTGTAGTAGAGCGGGCGCTGTTGACCGCTGCAAGCATCTGCTCGGCAAATGTGCCTTGTGACGATGTGGAACCTGTGTTTTGTGAGCCGCTTTCTGCTGGGGCTGACGACTCCCCATCGCCGCCACATGCGCTGAGAAGTAGGGCCAAAGCAGGCACTAAGATCTTAGTTGGCATTGTATTTCCTTTATGAGTGACGAAGAGCAAACTGCGCTTTTCGATAATAACGCCCAATAAACTAACAAAAACCAATAAAAGCACCATATATCTTAGGGGTTTTTAACCAAAGACTCACATGAAGTTTTCAATCGCCTTGGTTCGGTCGATAAATCGGCAACGTTTCAGCCCAAGTATGGAATGGCGTTTCATCCATATCCTGTATTGCTTGAGTGATAAAATCGATGAACACCCTAACTCGGGCAGGCACATATTCCCGGTTGGCATAGAGAAGATACACGCCATTTCCTGCTTGGCGCATGCTCGGAAATATCGGCACTAAACGCCCCGCTTTAAGCCAGTCTCTCGCGATAAAATGAGGGATCTGAGTTAATCCTAAGCCTTCTGCGCAAAGCTCTGCCATAGATTCACCGTCATTTACAATGTAGTTTCTTTCGGGGTCATATTCACTCGCACCGTCTGGTTCTGGCATCCGAATCGGCAACAGTTTCCCCGTTTGTTTAAAACGAAAACGAACCCAAGAATGGTCATTGAATACATCCGAGCCACTCGGAACACCATGGCGCGCTAAGTAATCCTGACTGGCACAAATGATAAAATCGATAGGGCTGAGCTGACGCACAATCAATTGACTATCGTGAACGATACCAGAGCGAATCGACACATCAATACCTTGCTCAATAATATCAACGTAGGCGTCATCGTAATGAATATCGATAGTGATGTTAGGGTAGCGGCGACAAAACTCTTTTAATAAAGGACGAATATAGAGGCGACCGTACGAGACTGGCACATTAATCTTAAGCTGCCCTGAAAGTGCATCATTGTGACTTTTTAATGAATCCTCACATGCCGCCAGCTCTTCCAGTACAAACCTAGCAGTATTTGCGTACCGACGACCAGCTTCTGTCAGTCGGCTCTGTCGCGTAGAACGTTGAAAAAGCTGTATACCCAAATCGCTTTCAAGACGATGTATGGCTTTGCTCACGGTCGAAGGGTCAGTGCCATACACTTTGGCAGCCGCAGCAAAACTACCGCCATCTAAAGTGGCAATAAAAAATCGTAGGGACCGTATCTTATCCATATAACCAATGAACTCTATTCATGAATTTTATTCACTTTAGTAAAGACCAAGTGGCTCTTCAATCACTAATTAGCCTAAATATAATGAACCTCAATAACTTGATGCTCTGTTAGCGAGGAAAAAACCATGGGTAAAATCGGATTGAAGAATGCACTACAACTATTGATAGCAACACTAGTCCTATTCTTTGGGGTGCTTCAAACAGCACATGCCGCAGATAAACGAATTGGTATTCTAGTTTACGATGGCGTACTGACCTCTGATGTTACTGCTCCTTTAGAGGTTTTTGGCGTCGCAAGTCGTCTCACTTGGTTTAGTGATTATGACGTGCTCACCATTTCCGTCTCCGATCAGAAAACCATCACCACTGAAGAAGGATTAAAAATTGGTGTGGATGCTTGGATTGGCGATCAGCCGGAACTCGACGTATTGGTTTTAACATCCAGCTATGACATGGATGCACTAATCGAAAATAAAGATCTCATTCACTTTATTAAAACTACCTCAAAGGCGGCAGATTGGATGGCAAGTAATTGCTCTGGCGCGTATTTGTTAGCCGAAGCTGGCCTTTTAAACGGCAAAAAAGCAACAACTTGGGCCGGAGGTGAAAACGGCTTTCAAAGAGATTACCCTGCAGTCAAAGTACAAGTCGACCAGAATTTTGTCATTGATGATGGCGTTATCACTTCGAACGGTAGCCTAGTTAGCTATCAAGCTGCTCTTAAGCTACTTCACCTTATGACTTCAGAGTCTAAAGCTCAGGAAGTCGCAGATGCCATCCAGTACTCACGTTTTTCCAACCAACCATTTTAAGCGTGTAAGAAAGTAATCAGAGCCACCCTTCGATATTTCGAAGGTTAACTCTTCGAATTTATCTTCCTAATCGAACAACCCTTTTTATCACTGTAAAAGCGATAAAAAGGGTTGTCGTTCATCTGGCAGACACAACGTGCTCTCCAAACTTTTTATCTTAATGCTATGGAAAAACATAAACGTTACGAAGCACTGACGAAAGATCGATACCAAGAGATCTACCGTCTCGCGTATTGGTTATGCAAAGATCACCACCTTGCTCAAGATTTAGCGCAAGAAACCTTTCTGAAAGCGTGGCGATTCTTTGATAAATTAAATGACCCCAACGCCGCGAAGTCTTGGCTCATTACTATTTTGCGTCGTGAGAATGCTCGGCGCTTTGATAGAAAACAGTACGATTTTGTCGACATTGATGAGTGTGCAATACAGACAAAAACCTACCCTGGCAGTGACTACGACATGGCCCAAGATTGGCTTCAAAAACAAATGATGATTCTCGAACCCAAATACCGAGAGCCGTTGCTCTTGAGCTTAGTGGCTGGGTTGAATCATGATGAAATTGCCCAAGCCTTGAGGCTCAACCACAACACAGTGGCGACTCGATTATTCAGAGCGCGTAATCAGATCATCGCACAGAAGGAGAATCATTAAGACACAAAAAGTAGTCAACCATGTAAACTAACTGGCTATGCTCCGGTCTATTTCATAAGTCGTTACACAACTCGACGCTTTAACGCTTTACATCAAGCGCGACTAGATGAACACTTCTTGTCAAAGTACAATAACAGCCGACATAGAGTAGAGTCAGTAAAACATTATGAGTAACACGACGGCGAAAAAGCCGAATCCCTTATTTGAAATCCTTTTCAACGTATTTATCCCTTCCTTCATTTTGATGAAGTTTAGTGGCGATGAGCATCTAGGGACAGCAATGGCGCTGGTTGTCGCTTTGCTATTTCCTATCATTTATGGCGGTATGGACCTTGTCCGTAACAAGAAATTTAACTTTATTTCTGCTCTGGGCTTTATCAGTGTTCTACTAACTGGTGGCATCGGCTTGTTAGAGCTTGATACACGCTGGTTAGCACTAAAAGAAGCCCTGATTCCTGGCCTGATCGGTTTAGCGGTTTTGGGTTCAACGTTTACCCGCTACCCGCTGATGCAGAAGTTAGTACTGAATGACACAGTGTTGAACCTCGCGTTGATTAACCAACGTTTAAAAGAAAATGATAAAACCGATGCGTTCGAACGTTGCCTTATGTCTTCTAACTACCTGTTTGCAAGTACTTTTGCGTTCTCATCTGCAATGAACTACTTCCTTGCGACTTGGATTGTGACTAGCCCTTCTGGTACTGCTGCCTTTAACGAAGAGTTAGGCAAAATGACGCTGTACAGTTACCCAATGATTGCCATCCCAAGTATGTTGATGATGTTCGGTATTTTTTATTACATTTGGCGTCAAGTACGTGCGATGACATCGCTCGAAACAGAGCAAATCTTCCATCTAAAATAGCCCTATCATTACAAATAAACCCATAAAAAAGGGAGGATTTTATCCTCCCTTTTCTCAACAGACTCACTGTAAATCATAGCGTCAAAATGATTTTACCTGACACTGCTGACGAGCGTCGCTCAACCATTTCAATCGCTGTTTGAAAGTCCTCTAACGACAGATCATATGCAACGTTTAACTTTATGTCGCTGCTAATAAAGTGTTCTAACATTTCAGCGAACACCGTCTTTCTCCCGCCTTTACCTACCGATTCTTCCCAATACCGCAAAAAGAATGTACTAAAGTCGATGTTGTTGGCCTTCATCGATTCAAAAAACTCAGGCGTATAAGGCGTTAACGACAATGTTCCGTAGTTGATGTATTGGCCGTTTTCTTTCAAGGTACGAATGAGATCCGTGCCAGCCTCACCGCCTATCGCATCCAAAGCGACCGTTGGTTGTGGCAGTTGGCGCGTTTGCAGCTGCGCGTGTAAGTCTTGTTTTGCGTCCAACACTGGAATCGTATCGTACGGATACTTTTCTGGCTTTGAAGTCACAGCAATCAGTGTAAAACCCAGTGAGTGAGCAAGCTGGGCGAATATCTTACCGATCGCTGACCCTGCCGCATTGATGATTACCACATCGCCTTTGTTCAACTTCGCCACTTTAGTGGTGATAACCCACGCGGTTAGCGCGTTGATGTACAATTGGCAGGCATAGCCGTTCTCCAAACTCTCAGGTAGCGGAAAAAGATTCTCAGGCGAAGCATCTATGTAGTATTGCCAAGTACCACTCATCGCCACCAACACTTTTTGCCCAACTTGAAGGTCAGTTTGACCGACTGCACTGACTTCCACCACACGCCCAACCGCTTCAAATCCCGGCACGCGAGGTGGTACGTGAACGCGGCGGTATTGCCCAACACCATGAATGGAAAGCAAGTCACTTGGGTTAATGTTTGTAGCTTCGAGTCTCACCCGAACCTTGCCCTGAGCAAGCGGATTGAGGGGCTCTTTTTCCAACGACAGCGATGTTTTGGGTTGACCAAAACAGAATTGATTCACTCGAGTATTTATCGTTGGTGCCATTGTTATTCATACCATGTAATTGAAATTCAAAAAGGAAGTTTCGCGACTTCTACTCAAAAGCATTAAGTGAAGTCGAAGCTCTGTATTTCTACCTGCGCGATGCGCCGTTCACTCTAAACTGTTGTGGCGTCATATCAAAATAGGCTTTAAATGCTTTGATGTAGGATGAGTCGTTTTGATAACCCACTAGGTCTGCAATGGCTTGGATTGACAACGATTCATCTAACAAAGAAAGCGAGTAAATTAGCCGAATTTGTTGCCGCCAAAGCAGAAATGAAGTGTTGAATTCCTTGGCGAACAACCGTGATAAAGTACGCTCCGATGCCCCAATTTTCTCCCCCCACTCTTTTAGCGAACAGCTCAACGCTGGCTCGTCAGTCAGTCGCTCGAAAATCAGTTTTAGTCGTCTGTCTTGTGGCAGCAATAACTGAAATGTCTGCACGTTGCGTTTCAAAATTTGATCATGCAGCACCGCCAGCAAATGCAACACTTCTTCGTGGCTTGTCTCACCTTCACACTGTCTGCGGATCTCTTGTAAAAGCTCATTTAAAAACGACGTTAAAGCAATGGTTCTCACTTGTGGCTCGTACGTCGCACCAAACTCAGGGTTGAGGTAAATACCAACAAATATCGTATTGCTTAGAGCAATCGACTCGTGTTGAACACCCGCAGGAACAAATAACGCAGAAGTGTGCGGAACCAAATGCTGATAATGCTCCGTTTGTGTTTGCAATAACCCTTTGATAGGAAAGATGATTTGATGCCAAGTGTGTTGATGCAGCGCATCAATGTAACCTTTTGGCATGTCGATAGTTTTCACCAAAACAGGAGAATGGGGATTCGCGGCCATCATCTCATTGGAGGTGATGACGCCTGACTTCGAATCAATTTGGCGAGTTAGCATTGTTTATTGTCTTTTCATCCCCATTCCGACACAAGTTCTCTAGGCTATCATGCTCCGCATCGTGAATGAAGGTAAACACTTTATCTCTCATTCAAATAATAAGGAGGTTATATGAAGAAAATCGGCGTCGTAAAAGCTGTGCTAGCAGGGAAAACCGTCCCTTATGCTCATGGAGCGCAAAGCGCAATCAACAAACAAGTGCTGCCTGAGCGCCAGCACGCAACAGAGCTTGGTTTTACCAGTGATGAGCAAGGCGATCCGCGCTTTCATGGTGGCATTCAAAAAGCGCTTCATCTTTACCCAAGCGAGCACTACCCAATCTGGCAACAAGAATTAGGCAAAAGACCAATTTTCCAATCCGCCGGCGGCTTTGGCGAAAACATCAGCTCCGAAGGCGTCACCGAATCCATGATTTGCTTGAAAGATAAAATTCGCATCGGCTCAACACTACTGGAAGTGTCGCAAGGTCGCATGCCTTGTTGGAAACTTAACGTACGTTTTGACCAACACGACATGGCGAGAAAACTGCAAGATACGCTTCGAACAGGCTGGTATTTCCGAGTGTTGGAAGAAGGTGATATCGGTGCAGGTGACGAGATTATTCTGTGCGAAAGACCTTATCCAGAATGGCCACTGGCTCGCATCATGGGCGCGGTTTTCACTGGCTGTTTAGATAGAAAAGAACTCACTCAGCTGTCTGAGCTGCCGTTAGTCGAGTCTTGGGGCAAGTTGGTCGAGCGCCGCCTAGAAACTGGCGAAGTTGAAGATTGGGAAATGCGCTTGGTTGGCCCAACTGTGGGTTAACACCCCAAAGTAAAATTTAAGCCACGCTCTGAACCGACTATGCCGTCAGAGCGTGTTTTTTTGGTTTACTTCGCACTCGGGGCTGGGCGTTTCGACTTACCTTGGAACTGCTTAATGCTCTTCTTAGCATTAGTTCGGCGGTTGGCTTTTTTATCGCGTGGCGCGCGTTTGCTCTCGCCAGTTGATGGCTTATCCGTTACTGGAAAACCAACCAGATCTTGCACTGGCAATGCACGTTGAGTCAGGTGACGAATCGCGTTTAGTGCGTCCATTTCACCATGACATACCAATGACATCGCCACACCTTGTTCGCCTGCGCGAGCGGTACGTCCTACTCGGTGAACATAAGTTTCTGCATGCATTGGCAGTTCAAAGTTGATCACTACAGGTAATTGCTCAATGTGAATGCCGCGCGCTAGTAGATCAGTGGCAATCAACACCTGAATTTGCCCAGATTTAAACTGCGCCAGTGCTTCTTCTCGCTCTGCTTGGCTCTTGTCACCATGCAGTGCATTGGTTGAGATGCCCGCTTTGTTTAGCTTTTTCGCTAAGCCATCAGCATTCTCTTTCGCACCAATAAAGACTAACGCCTGAGTCCACGCGTTTTTTTGAATCAGTTCAATCAATGCCTTGGTTTTACTGCCTTTATTGACCATGTACAACGTTTCAACGATGTCTTGATTCGTGCTGTTTTCTTGATGCGCTGCAACTTGCTTTGGTGCCTGCATAAGCAGCTTCGCTTTACCCTTCAAATCATCTGAAAACGTCGCCGAGAACATTGCGGTTTGACGCTGGTTTGAAATCAGCCCCGCAATATTTTGCACGTCAGGCCAAAAGCCCATATCCAACAGACGATCGGCCTCATCCAACACTAGGTAATGGATATTGCTTAAGTCTAAACCGTTGTTTGCCAGATCAACCAAACGACCTGTCGTCGCGACAAGGATATGAGGATTTGTCGCTAGCGCCTGCTGTTGTTGCTCTTTATCAACGCCGCCACACAAACACACTGCGTTGAGTTCAAGAACTTGACCAACTTGGTTAATTGCTTCACTCACTTGCATTGCCAGCTCACGAGTTGGCACAAGAATCAGCGCTTTTTGCTCTGGATTGACACCCAGCTTTTCCAACAAAGGCAAACCATAAGCAAGGGTTTTGCCGCTGCCTGTATTTGCCAAAGCCAATAGATCTTGACCAGCCAACAGCTCAGGAATGGCCAACGCTTGAATATCGGTCGGTTTCTTGAAGTCTTTTGGCAGTGCGTGAATCAGCTCAGAACTCAATGAGAGAGTAGAAAATGGCATTAGCGAAACCTTGTACTTTTGGTTGAAGAGGCAATAAAAACAATGAAGATGCGGTAAAACGCAGGCGCGGACTTTACCACAATCTGTTAGGTGAACCATCCTATTTTAGGCGCTTAAACCAAGCGGCGCCGATGCAAATCTTCAGAAAACAAAAAAGCGCAAAAAAGCCGTTAGTCTGTACTGCCACAGAGCTAACGGCTAAAAACCCTTGAAGAGAACGCTTCGTCAGCCTTTCACTGCGGCTGAAAAGAAATGTGCAGTTTATTAAAGCACAGCTTTACGATTCGGTAAGAACACTTCACCCAACATGCAACGAACCGAACCACCACCAATAGATTCTATGGTAGAAACGTCGAATGGCAGCAATTTACCGTGCGTTGCCAATTGCTTTCTTTGTGCAGGTGAGAATGCATCGTACGCCGATTGCGACATCGCAATCACCTTGTCGCCGTTGATCGTTTCTAGTTGCAGAATGTTACCGCAGAACTGGTTCATCTGATCAAGCGAAATTGAGATGACTTGCTTGTCTTTGGCGAGTGACTTCATTACAAAACGACGCTCAAATTCTGGGATCACTTCGTCACAAATCACGCAAAACTGTTCGCCAACCGCCATCATCACATTGGTGTGATAAATCGGCGCACCAGACGGCAAACGAGTTTGGAAAGAAATCACTCGTTCATAGCCAATACGATCGGCGTAATCTTCTAAAACCAGACGATCACAACGTTGTGAGAGTGCGGCGTAGACCGTTTTATTTAGGTGGTCAAACACCATCACACCCGTGCTTTCTAAATACGCTTGCTCGTCAAGATATTCAGTTAGACTGCTGCGTCGATGAACTTCTCGCCCTGCTTGCGCTAGTGCTGCCACAAGTGCATCGGGACGTACTTCTTTTTGACGGTTTTCACAGGCCATTGGAAAGGTGTACAACGTGCCATCTGGCGTAGTGCTAAACCAATTGTTTGGAAATACCGCGTCTGGCGTTGCAACATCTGAAGTTGGATAATCAAATTCAACAACTTGAACGCCCTCTTGACGCAGCGTTGCAACCATACTCGCGAACTCGGCCATTACTCGACGTGAGACTTCTTCTTGGCTGAGTGACACTTTATGTTGGAACTCATTATCTTGTGCGGTTTCTTCATTAAAACGAAACTCTTTCGGTGGCACCATCACTACGCAGTTCGCGGTTTGGCGCTGAGCACTTTGCGTGCTTTCTTCTTTCCCATTAGCAAATTGGGTCACTGATTCGTGTAATAGCATCCAATACATTCCTTATCACTAGAATGAGGAGATTGTAAATTTATTGTTAACTTCAGTTTTGCTGTTTTGACAATTAATTTAATTGCCCAAAAGTAATTTTTGCTGCATTAAGTTCATTTTTCCCTAAATTTTATTGTCACTTTGCAGGTTTAAGCTTTTATTGCACCGTGATGAACATGATAAGAATTCATCATAAGAATCAGAACCATAGACAATCACACTCATAACCAACTAGTTACATTTAAGACACAATCGGTTAGACTATTTTTTCGCCCCTCTCGTCAATCGGTCTGCTTTATCGAGGAGCAGGCAAGAAACTCTCATACACGCGGTTTCGTCCAAAGCAGCGTGAATCGATGGATTTAGCCACCCCAAATGGCACTGTTTTAACTTTAGGATGAGTTATGTTTAAACGATTTGAAGGCTTTACAGAGCCGTTCCCCAAATCTACACCGGATCAGCCTCCTTCAGGGATGTTCGCTTTTCTGCGTTATTACACTCGTGGTTATGAAAAGCCTTTGATCATCATGTCTTTGATGGCCACAATTGTGGCTGTTGTTGAGGTAATGTTGTTTGGCGCCATGGGACAATTGGTTGATTGGTTGTCTACCAGCAATCCAGAAACGTTCTTACAAGACAACAAATCGGATTTGATTTTCTACGGAGCCTTATTGCTGGTTGTCATGCCTATATTGGTGATCTTGTACTCGTTGCTCGTTCATCAAACGTTATTGGGCAACTACCCAATGTCTATCCGCTGGCTTGCACACCGGTATTTGCTCAATCAAAGCTTGAACTTCTATCAAGATGATTTTGCAGGTCGAGTCGCAACGAAAGTCATGCAAACCTCATTAGCTGTGCGCGAAACCGTGATGAAAGCTATGGATGTGTTTGTTTACGTTACGGTTTACTTCACCAGCATGATCATTATGTTAGCGACGGCAGACTGGCGTTTGATGATCCCAATGATTGTCTGGCTACTCGCTTACATCGCTATCCAAATCTATTTTGTCCCTAAGCTCAAAGACGTCGCTTCAGCACAGGCCGATGCACGTTCGACAATGACAGGGCGCATCGTCGACAGTTATACCAATATTCAAACCGTCAAACTGTTTTCTCATAGCCAGCGCGAAACCCAATATGCCGAGCAAGGCATGAAAGGATTTTTGAATACGGTCTATCGTCAAATGCGCCTAGTGACCGGCTTCGACGTCGCTGTAGAGATCTCAAACTATATTTTGGTCTTTTCCGTTGCTGCTTTATCGATTTACCTGTGGTTGGATAGTGCCATTAGCGTTGGCGCGATTGCGATTGCTGTTAGTCTTGCATTGCGCGTAAACGGTATGTCGATGTGGATAATGTGGGAAGTTGGCGCCCTCTTTGAAAACATGGGAACCGTTGTCGATGGAATGAAAACACTCTCTAAGCCTATTGATATTAAAGATAAACCAGGTGCAAAAGACTTGGTTGTCACTGAAGGAGGCATTCACTTTGATAACGTCAGCTTCCATTACGGTGAGAACAAAGGCGTAATTAGCCATCTCGATCTCAACATCAAACCAGGAGAGAAAGTAGGCTTGGTTGGGCGCTCCGGCGCCGGAAAATCGACTTTGGTGAACTTGTTACTTCGTTTCCACGATGTCGAAGACGGCAGCATTAAGATCGATGGACAGAACATCTCAGAAGTCACACAAGACTCTTTGCGTTCAAAGATCGGTATGGTGACCCAAGATACTTCTCTGCTACACCGTTCAATTCGAGACAATATTTTGTATGGCAATCCAGATGCGACAGAAGAAGATTTGCTGAAAGCCACTAAGCAAGCGCATGCCCATGAGTTTATCGAAACTCTGACCGACCCATTTGGTAATGTCGGATACGATGCGCAAGTTGGTGAACGTGGTGTGAAACTGTCTGGCGGCCAACGTCAGCGTATCGCAATATCTCGTGTGCTACTCAAAGATGCACCATTGCTGGTATTGGATGAAGCAACATCGGCTCTAGATTCAGAAGTCGAAGCAGCGATTCAGGAAAGCTTGAATGAATTAATGCAAGGGAAAACGGTTATTGCTATCGCTCACCGATTATCGACCATCGCACAAATGGATCGCCTCATCGTGCTAGATAAAGGCAGCATCGTTGAACAAGGTTCTCATCAAGAACTCATTGCGAATAACGGCATTTACGCCCAGCTTTGGGCGCATCAAACTGGCGGATTTATCGCTGAAGAACTAGACAATCAACACGCTTCTTAACGAGTGATAAGCTCAATAAAAACGGCGCTTTAAGCGCCGTTTTTTATTTAAATCCATGGCTAGATGCTCATATAGCCATTGTGGTTTCTCATATATGAAACACTCTCCATGATAAAGCTCACACTTTTTCTGCTAATATACCGCCTCGTTGCGTATCCATTGCAATGAACACAATACAGAGTATTGAGCCGTCTTCATTTGTCATTTCACTTTTTGAGAAACAGCTATACTCAATAGATGGCTTAGTTATTATATTAACAATAAGGTAATTAGCTTATGTGTAAATGTGGTTCAATGCAGATCGTACAACTCAAACCAAGTTGGGCTGACAAGCTATTTGGCTACTCAGAAAGATGGAAATGCCAACTTTGTTGTAAGATCTACCGCATCTAAAATTAAAAATAGAATCTTAGTTTTTCTAAGAAAAAGCAGTGGCCCGACAATGATTGTCGGGTTTTGTTTTTCTGAGCATTCATTTTTTGTCCCTTCTCTACAAGATTACTCATCACGGCAAAACCTAGCATCTTAATGTGACTTAGGTATAGAATCAGGCCCACTTATTCTTTCCGATATTCATATATAACTGGTCACTATGAACAAAAGTTTGCTAACGAATGTCCTCGCTATCGCTTTGATGGCTGGAGGTCATCAATTACAAAACGACTATCTTTGGTATGCAGGGCTGTTTGCGTTCTCAGGCGCCATCACCAACTGGCTTGCCATCCATATGCTGTTTGAGAAAGTGCCTGGATTATACGGTTCTGGCGTGATCCCCGCGCGATTTGAAGAGTTTAAACTGGCTATCAAAAACTTAATGATGGAACAGTTTTTTACTGAAGCGAACATTGACCGATTCTTGAATAAAGAAATGGCGGGCGGTGTGAACATCGATCTTCAACCAGTAATTGAGAAAGTAGATTTAAATCCAGCATTTGATTCCCTAGTGGAAGTAATTGAAGGCTCTCAATTTGGCGGCATGCTAGCGATGTTTGGCGGCTCGGAAGCGCTACAACCCATGCGCCAACCTTTCGTCGAAAAGATGCAAGAATCCATCATTGAGTTGAGCAAGAGCGATAACATCAAAGAAGCACTGAAAGAGCAATTCGAATCTCCTGCAATGATGGATGAGATAAAGCAGAACATTGAAGGTATCATCGATCAACGTTTAAGCGAATTAACACCGGCATTAGTTAAAGAAATGGTGCAAAAAATGATTAAACAACACCTTGGATGGCTAGTCGTTTGGGGCGGTGTTTTTGGTGGTTTAATTGGCGTTATCAGCACCTTTATCGGGGCATAATCGCTCACCGATTTATTAAAAAGGAGCTTCGGCTCCTTTTTTATCTTAAAAAAATAATACGCCAAGTCACGCCAAATAATATGCTCAACACATTAGCGCTGCGGTCATAGACATCAGCCTCGCCTAACCAAGGAGCTCAGGGTTCACGCCAAATCCCGTTTTATGTTCTTCAATGACCACTTCACTACGAGTTTGAATCACGCCCGGAAGCGTGCCTAACTTGCTCGACATAAACTCCTGATACGCTTTCATGCTCTTAACACGAACTTTTATCATGGTATCGAAATCTCCAGAGAGCGAGTAACACTCTTCAATTTCAGGCATCAATTCCACCGCTTTCGCAAACTTTTCAAAAATAGAAAAACTGGTTTGGTCTAAACGAATATGGATGAATACTTGCACATCCAGCCCCAACTTTTCCGCATTCAACTCCGCATGGTAACCATTGATATACCCTTCTTTTTCTAGTCGCTTTACACGGTCAGAACATGGAGAAGTCGTTAAGTTAATCAGCTTTGCTAGTTCTACAACTGGAATTCTGCCTCTCGAATGAAGCACTCTCAAAATATGTAAATCAATCCGGTCCAATTGATAACTCATTAACCCACTTCCTTGTAACCACTTAGAAAGCATCACATTAATCGTTGCTCAAACAATTGCAAACCATCAAATGCACAGCATGTGAAATTCAGCAGAGAATAACCAGAAAACAACGAAGGAGGGAAAGAGCTATGATTATTGCCGCTCACTTAGTAACCGTGATATGAAGAGAAAAAGCAACCTAGCGGCTCCCGCGGAGTCGCAAATTTGAAAGCGCATGACACGCCTGTATAGATATGTCGTTCGGGCAACACTGCCCTATTTAGCCATTAATCATGGCTATCACTCAGAATTAGAGTGCGGCCGATGTATGCCGTGTAGGATGTGGCACAACCTCTCCAATTGCACGATGATTACAACAACGGCAGTAGTATTGAGGCTCCATCTCGTAATAATGTTCACCTGATACAAATTTCGCCATCAGCTGTGTAAAACTCACCATTTTGCCTGTTAACGAGTCAACAGACTGAGGCTCGCAACGCTTCATAATCACTTTATGTTGCGTTGATTTTCTACAAGCTGCGCAATATATATCCGGCATTTCTCTTCTCCCTACTTTTTCGTCCTACTGACAATTGACATATTTTGTTCAAAATAATTCCACAATTAAAAAGCTCCTTTAATTTTTTGTGCCCTATCTTCAAAAAATTGAACGAAAGTATCAAAAAACTGAGACATTGGTCAGACCTCAACTTTTGTACCATCAATATGAGCAAACGTGCTTATGTGTGTAATAATACGACACATTACACATAAGCAATTGTTCGGGCTTATTATTTAGTAAGGCGCATGACAACTTTACAGCTGGCTAGATCGAGCTTTCGAGACGCCTTGTTATCTTGATTTATCTCGCAAACCAGTTGCTAGCAGCTATAGCCGTCTCATCAAGGAAGAAATGCATGACGATACAACCGACTCTTACTACCGAAAGACTCGTCCTCCGGCCATTCAATATCGATGACTGCCAACAAGTGGCTTTACTCGCTGGAGATAAGCGAATTGCCGACATGACAGCAAACATCCCTCATCCTTATGAGCGACCGATGGCGCAAGCATGGATAGATAGGCACGATCCGATGTATCAGCAGCATCAAGGCGTGGCGTACGCTATTACCTTGCGAAACACTGGTGAGTTACTTGGTGCAGTGAGTTTACCGTGTATCGAAGAGGGCTACGGTACATTAGGCTACTGGGTTGGCGTGCCACATTGGGGGAAAGGCTATGCATTCGAGGCCTCCAAAGCCTTACTCGAATTTGCTCGAATGCACTTTGAGTTAAACGGAATAACCGTGATGCATTTGGTGGACAATCAGCGTTCTAAATCGGTGATCCAAAAACTAAATATCCCTTACATCGGTGACAAAACATTGCGCATGCAAGGCAAAGAACGAAAGGTTTGTGTCTACCAACTCACGTTCGTCGCTTCTGAATAAAGTCGAGGAATATGTCGGATGATTATCCATGAAACTTCACAAAATCTGCCCAAGAACAACCCTTTCTTGCTAGGAACTGTATTGTTGTCGCTGTTCTATTTTTCCTACCTAGCAGACAAGATCGTCGAGTTTGGACTCGTAGCACTCACAATAATAGGATTGAAACTGCTCTCAACGTACTTCACGCGCCGCGCGTTCAATCCTAAAACGCTAGATATCGATGCAAGCACCAACACCTTGAAGTACCGCCAGGGCTCAACGGTTTACTTCCGTCTACCTCTTGATGACATTGTCAAAGTCCAAATACAGAAAGAGTTCTTCTCTAGCAAAAGTTTGATGCTCTACACAGTCAACGACGCTTACCAAGTGCCGAATTCAGACAATTTCGATTCTCTACAGTTAAAGGATTTAATGAAACAACTTGAAGAGAGAATTGATGATCAATCTCGCTAAAACGAAAAGAGAAGACATTCTAGAATGTTGCCAATTTGGTCTCTAAATAGAAAGACAAAAAAGCCAGCAATAACGCTGGCTTTTCTCTGTGTTAGTCTTGTGCGACTTTCACGCGAATTTTGCTTTTTTCTACGTTCGTCAAATTCAGTGCTTCAAGAGCAGAAATGGCTTCTGCTTCGTCCGGCATGATGACAAAACCGAAGCCTTTCGACAAACCCGTGTCTTGATCAAGCACTAGCGAACACAGTTCTACTTTGCCGTACGCTGAGAATAATTTGCGGATATCTTGCTCGGTCATGTGACGAGCCAAGTTTCTTACTAAAAGTTTCATAATGAACCTAGTTGGTTTGATAACGGTTCGATTCTCTCAGTTTCTCTCTGGCAAACCAAGTGAATAATATGACGGCGTTGACTAGATCATTCTAAGTACATCTGTTTAAATGATTTTCCGTTCATTTTTCACCCATAGGAGAGTCGGCATGGAAACGAAACGTCTCAAACTCATCCCTGCTTGTTTAGAACGAGCCGAAGAGGCGCATCAAGCTGTCGTTCGCAGCCAAAAGACTCTCGAAGTCTATCTGCCGTGGGTGCCTCATGTGCTGACATTAGAAGCGATGATAGAAGGGACAGAGAAAGCCATCGCAAACTTTGAAAACTTCGAAGAAGAGCTGCGTTACTACATCATTGAAAAGGAAAGCGATCGCTTACTGGGTGCGGTCGGCTTGATGATTCGAGATCCCGACGTACCATCCTTTGAGATAGGTTATTGGTTAGATAATGCTGCCGTTGGCAATGGTTATGTTGCCGAGGCTGTGCTCGAAGTTGAGCGCTATGCGTTTGATGACTTGGGCGCCAAGAGAATCGCAATTCATGCTGATAGCACCAACCAAAAGAGCCGGGCTGTAGCCGAGCGCTGTGGTTATGAGTTCGAAGGAGAGCTCAGAAACGAACGTCTTACCACATCGGGAGAGCTGAGTAACACCGTTATTTACGCCAAAATTCGTCGCGACTAACACTCCAATCTAACCGAGCAATGCTAAGCTCTGATCTCAAGCTACCACCATTAACGTTAATTAAGTTTCAGATAAAACAAAGCCCGCTAAAATAGCGGGCTTTGTGTTCATATACGGGAAGTTACTAGTCTAGTTCAACCAGTTTTTTCTCGAACGACTGGTGTTGGTCTAACACGTCTTGCGCAGCACCGCCCGTTGCTTTACTTACCACAATGATAGCAAGCGTAGAGAAGATGATGCCCGGTACGATTTCGTACACATCAAACCAACCGCCAGTTAGCTGCTTCCAAACCACGATAGTGATACCACCAACAAGAATACCTGCTAACGCGCCGTTACGGTTCATACCGCTCCAGTAAAGGCTAAGTACAACCGCAGGACCAAATGCCGCACCAAAACCAGCCCAAGCGTAAGATACAAGACCAAGTACTGAGCTATCAGGCGTCATCGCTAGGAATAGCGCAACAAGCGAAATAACGATAACACCGATACGACCAATCATTACGATTTCTTCAGAAGACGCTTCTGGCTTGAATACTTGCTTGTAGAAATCTTCTGCAAGCGCTGAAGATGAAACAAGGAGCTGTGAGTCAGCGGTACTCATTACCGCCGCTAGGATTGCTGCTAACAACATACCCGCAACGACAGGGTGGAATACTGCGTTAACCAATAGCATGAAGATCTTCTCACCGTCCTCTAGTTGAGTACCCGGATGACCCGTAACCCAAACCAGACCAACAAGACCAACAAGCATTGCACCAACCATAGATAGTGCCGTCCAAATCACTGCGATACGACGTGCAGTCGTTAGATCTTTGTTTGAACGAGACGCTTTAAAACGCGCTAGGATGTGTGGCTGACCAAAGTAACCAAGGCCCCACGCCGCTAGAGAGATAATGGCAATCGCAGACAATGGTTCGCCTTTCGCGTCATTCCATAGCGTTGCAAGTTCTGGGTTGATGTCATGTAGATCAGAACTTAGCTGACCTAAACCACCGTCCATTACCGCTATAGGAACAATCATTAGCGCAGCCGCCATTAGCAGACCTTGCACTAAGTCAGTCCAAGATACCGCTAGGAAACCACCGAATAGTGTGTAAGAAACGACACACACCGTACCGATGATAACAGCGTAGGTATAATCTAGACCGAATACCGTCTCAAACAGTTTGCCCCCTGCGACCAAACCTGAGCTGGTGTAGAAAAGGAAAAATAGAAGAATGAAAAACGCAGAGATTGTCTGAATCAGTTTCGACTTATCGTTGAAGCGACGTGACAGGAACTCTGGCAACGTTAGCGCGTCAGTTTGGATACTGTAGGTACGGAGGCGTTTTGCACTGATGAGCCAGTTTGCCCATGTACCAAGAAGTAGACCGCCGGCTAACCAGAAGGCCTCGATACCCGCAGCGTACGCATAGCCAGGCAAGCCTAGCAGCAACCAACCACTCATGTCTGAAGCACCTGCAGATAATGCAGCAGGCCACGGACCTAGGCTACGGCCACCTAGGAAGTAGTCAGATGAATTGGAAGTCCTCTTATACGCGTAAACGCCAATAGCAACCATAATCAGTAAATACGCCACAAAAGTGGACGTGATAGCAAAGCTATTTTCTATCATTAGATAGTCCTCGTTATAATTATTTCCTTCCTTGCCTGCCCTGATATTTTACCGTCTCAGCAATACATCAGAGTATAAAAAACCAATCTGGACCGGCTCTCAGTCCAGTTACTCCAGATTGGCATTACAAGTCAGGTTAGTGAGTTTCGTTCCCCAACTCGAGTAGAGTTGCGTTACCACCCACCGCGGTAATATTTATCGTTCGAGTGCGCTCAGTAATGAAGCGCAACGAGAGATGAGGATCATGAGCCAATTTCGGTGACTCTAAATCCGTTTCAGAAACTAAGCCGACGATTGCACCGTCACGCTTAGCTAGTTGAAGATTGAGCGCATGCTCAACCTGTGAACGCCCAACATAACCCACACTACGTACATCGCTCTCAAGCAACGGGGCAGACGCATCGTACGCAACAACCTGGACTAAGTTAGATGGGAAGTTTGCCAACGCTACAGCTTGCTTAACCAATTGGTTTAGCTCTGCATTGTCACTGCAAACGACCACACTGTTGCCTGCAATTAAGGCACAGGTGATCATCGCAAAAGCACCGTATAACGCATTATCAGCAGGCTCGATGTTGTTTTCACAAATCACCAAAGCCACACCGCGTCCTGCGGCATACAGTTCGTTAGTTTCCCCTGTAGGGCCAACTAACTGGTGAGTTTCTGCAAGAAGAGCTGATGCTTGTTGCAAGTGGTAAGAAACCACTTTGGCAACGCTAGACTGCTGCCCTTCTAGTGCAGATTTAAATGCCAGAACATGCTCGCATTTGTAATCAAAATCAGTCAGATTCCACTGCTCCCACGCAGAGAATGCATCTTTAAAATAGGTGATCTGATGAACCATAATGCGACTCCTTATGCGTTTTCTGCTTGAGCAAGAAGATGTTGAGTAAAGCGGAATAGGTAGTGTGGACCACCAGCTTTCGGGCCAGTACCCGACAAGCCTTGACCACCAAACGGCTGTACACCAACCACAGCGCCAACTTGGTCTCGGTTGATGTAGCAGTTACCTACTCGAGCATGTTTCTCAATCCAACGGTACGTGGTTTCGTTACGGCTATGGATACCCATCGTCAAGCCAAAACCTGTTCTGTTGATCTGCGCAACCACGTTCGGTAATTCAGACGCTTTAAAGCGAACAATGTGCAAGATTGGACCAAATTGTTCTTCTTTCAGCACATCGATGCCCGAGATTTCAAACGCACTTGGTGAAACAAAGTCACCATGCTGGCACGATTCATCCAGCTGTAGCTGAGCGACTTTAGTCTGTGTTTTGCTCATTTGCTCAAGGTGAGCGAGGAGTTTTTGTTTTGCATTGCTGTCGATAACCGGACCAACATCTGTTTTGTGTAGGTAAGGTAAACCAACATGCAGTTCATTCATCGCACCCTGAATCAGGTTGATCATACGGTCTGCTACATCTTCTTGTACAAATAGAACACGAAGGGCAGAACAACGCTGACCAGCAGATGCAAACGCCGAACGAATCACATCACGCACCACCTGCTCTGGCAATGCAGTACTGTCCACAATCATTGCGTTTTGACCACCTGTTTCCGCAATAAACGGAACCGGTTTCGCGCTGCGCTCCGCGAGCGTGACGTTAATGCGTTGCGCCGTTGCCGTTGAGCCAGTGAATGCCACACCAGCAATAGCATCATGAGAAGTCAGTGCATGACCGATCTCAGCGCCGCGACCAGTAAGTAACTGAATCACACCTGCAGGGAAGCCAGCATCAAGCATTAGTTCAATAGCGCGAGCGGCAATTAAGCTTGTTTGCTCAGCAGGTTTTGCAACCACTGTGTTACCCGCAATCAGTGCTGCCGTCACCTGACCAAGGAAGATAGCCAACGGGAAGTTCCAAGGGCTAATACACACAAACACACCAAGACCTTCACGGCTAGAAATGCGTTTCACACCATCAAAGCCTTCTAGCTCAAATGGCTGTAGGTTTTGCGCTTGTTTCGCGTAATAACGACAGAAATCCACCGCTTCACGAACTTCATCAATGCTATCGTGAATCGTTTTACCCGCTTCTTTGTGGCAAATCGCCACCAGCTCAGCTAGGTTTTCTTCCATTAAGTCAGCAAGCTTTTCTAAACAAGCCGCTTTTTGCTCAACAGGAACGGTTTTCCAATCAGAGAAAGCAGTTTGCGCCGCATCAATTGCAGCGGAAACGTGATCAAGAGTTGCAAATGCCACTTTGCCGACTTCAATTCGGCGATCGTATGGTGCGGTGATGATCTCAGCCGCATTTTCCTTGATCATGCTTTCGGCAAAGCGTTCACCATTGATCATCGGGCCTGCAACCCACTGGTTGTCCATGAAGCTTTCGACCTGAGCTTCAAATGGCTTCGCTTCACTGTCGATGTCGATGTTGACGCCATATGAGTTCTTACGCTCAGGGAAAATGTCGGCAGGCAATGGAATTTTGTCGTTGTGTAGCGTGTCAAAACCCGTCAACACATCCACAGGGTGATGGGTCAACTCATAAATCGGACAACGCGCATCAACTAGACGGTGTACAAACGAGCTGTTCGCACCATTTTCAAGCAGACGACGAACCAAGTACGGAAGAAGATCAGCATGGCTACCGACAGGAGCATAAATACGTACTGGCTGACCGTACATTTTCATAACATGGTTATACAGTGAATCACCCATACCATGCAGGCGCTGGAACTCGTATTCTTTGTGCTCCGCCATGACAGCAATTGCCGTAACTGTGTGAGCATTGTGGCTTGCAAATTGTGGGTAGATATTACCGCGAACACCTTCGCTAAGTAGGAAACGAGCACAAGCTAGGTATGCAACGTCCGTCGCTTCTTTGCGAGTGTATACTGGGTAATTTGCATAACCCGCTTGTTGAGACCACTTGATTTCGCTGTCCCAGTACGCGCCTTTAACCAAACGCAGAGGAATAACGTCACCTTGTTCTTTTGCGAGTGCATTTAGCCACACCAAGACTGGTAGCGCACGTTTTGAGTAGGCTTGAATAACCAAACCAAACTTGCCCCAACCCTTCACAAGATCGCTACGGTATACTTTCTCAAATAGCTTCAGGGAAAGCTCAAGGCGATCCGCTTCTTCTGCATCGATTGTGATTGCAACGTCGACTTCAATTGCACGTTTCAATAGCTGCATTAGTGAGTCATACAACTCTGTCATTACACGTTCTTCATTTGCGACTTCGTAGCGCGGGTGTAATGCAGAAAGCTTGATGGAAATCGAAGGCGCAGGGCTGGTGTCGTTACCGTAAGTCTCGCGACCCACCGCTTCGATCGCCATTAGGTAATCTTTGAAGTACTTGTTCGCGTCCGCTGTAGTTAACGCCGCCTCACCCAACATATCAAACGAGTAGGTGAAACCTTTGTCGCGCATTGGACGACCGTTCTTCTGCGCTTCTTCGATCGTACGACCACGAACAAACTGGTGACCCATGATCTTCATTGCCTGATACATGGCTTTACGAATCACAGGCTCAGAGAATTTATTTACCAGACGGTTTACAGCCTGACCTGGGCTCTGGGTGCCTTGCTCACCAAGACCAACCACTTTACCTGTTAGCATGAGGCCCCATGTTGATGCGTTAACAAACACAGAGTCAGAGTTCTTCAGGTGAGATTTCCAGTCTGCGACACTCAACTTATCTTTAATCAAAGAATCTGCTGTCGCGGCATCTGGGATGCGCATTAATGCTTCTGCAAGACACATCAGCAAGATACCTTCTTGAGTATCTAAGCTGTATTCCAGCAATAAAGCATCAATCATCTGGATTGACTTCTTATCGGCACGAATGGCTTCGATAAGGTGGGTCGTTTGGGTAGTGATCGCCGATTTTTCATCCTCTGTCGGCGTCGCTAGTGGCAATAGTTGCTCTAGCCATTGAGACTCGTCCACCATATATAATGGCGAGATCAGTGACCACAACTTATCAAGCGGCTGCCCGATAAATTCCGGTGTCAACACGTTCGTAGCTGTAAACATGTGTGTTCCTCAATCTCACTCCTCGAAAACCGCTTCGAGGATTATCAATGGCTGGCAGTGTATTTTGAGGCCGATAAGAATACTTGTCAAAAACTACGACATTTTTGCCAAAAACTCGCTTTTATAACAAAACATCCACATAGTCACATTCAAATAGGTAATATTTTGTGTTGTAAATTTTAATTTTTTCATTGCATTCACAACAAAATATCAAGAATATCAATAAGATTTTTGTGAAGAGCTCGTTCTAAGAGAAAATGTAGGATCAAGTGGCATATCAACCACTGCAAAGAACAGAGAGTTTAAAAAAACGAGAGATAGGTCACGTGAATAAAACATAAAAAAACCATGCATAGTGCATGGCTTCATTCTGATTGATGATTATTTGACCTAAAAAAACGCGTTGTTATCCAACTTGTTTTTTATAACGGGAAGGTGATATTCCCTGTAAGCGAGTAAAAGTATGAGTAAAAGTACTCTGGCTTGAGAAGCCAGTAAACTCGGCAATTTGCCCTAAAGAAAGGTGCCCTTGCTCGATTAATTCACGAGCCATGTCGATTCGCTTTCCGAGAACATATTGATGAGGTGTAATCCCCATCTGCTCTTTAAACAAGCAATGGAACTGACTTTCCCCAAGAAACACTCGCCCGGCCAATTGAGCCACACTAATCTTATGACTCAGGTGCTGCTCAATGTAACGATCAATCGCCTCCAAATCAAAGCGCGACTCTTTTCGACTGGTCTCAAATGCCGAGATATGGCGCTGCATTAACGCAATCACAGTGTCGTTACACGCACGACTTAACAGCAGGTCATCCGGATGGTTTCGCATTTCCTGAACCAACATCTGTATCAGCTTCTGAATTTGACTATCTAACTGGAAGTAGACATGGTCTCTCTCCAGGTTATTGATTTTTTGAAGCATTTCGGGATCATCATTTGTCGGTTTGGGCATATTCAGCACCAAAATATCCGATTGATTGATGACGCCACCGAAAGCATGATCAGAGCATGCGGTAACCACACAACCTTGACCAGGGCCGACAAGATTACCTCGCCCGCGCACTTCAAATTCGGCTTGCCCTTTTAAACCAATCACGATCTGCGTATAAGAATGATCGTGGCAATCCATATAAGACGGAAGTGTGATCAGCTCCGCCGGCTTTGGCAGCATAATCTCTTGATATGAAAGGATTTTTTGGTTATCTGAATCACTCATTTTAAACAGTCGTCTTTACACGGTCAGCTTACGTCTTCGCATCATATACCTTCTTTGTTGGGTTGCAACTTTTACCCAACTCAATCGACAAGATCAAATCAGCATGATCAAGTTCATTTACATGATCATAGTTCCGGAACGATGATCATGCGAGGTTAATTTACGGTCAGTGAGCAACCAATTTTATTAACAAAAACGGATAGATAGGCAACACCTTACGTATACATAACCAATCAATGTAAAGATCCTTATTACCGAACAATCCGTTATTTTGTAAAACATCGTGCTCCATATTAGATAGGTCGTCCCTGAAACGGATCGAAACCCACGCTTAAACTCAACATAGAGGGATTTCCCCCCTTACTAATATGCTTCTGATTCAATACATTAGTTATCGAGCTTTAAGATGCATACGATCTAAAGCTCTCGGTATCTCATTGATACCTCTAACTTACTTAGCAGACCCTCGCTAGGTAATTTAGAACCTCTTCTACACGTCGACAAGATTATATCTTGTGTTGCCAGCCCGTCTTCAGGCTGGCTTTTTTTTCGCTTCTCAACAATGAAAACAATGGCATAAGCTGATATCATAGCTTTTGTCTCACTGTCCCTCTCCTATGCTTAGGTGCTGCTCTTTCACTCACAAGTGATATGAACGTCAACCACATTACAACTGAGTTGTAGGAAGCATGATCAAGGACGATACGAGTTGTAAGCCGAACATTAGGCGGACATCCGTGAGCGCACATATCTGTAATGAAACAGACCATTTTCCCAATTAAACTCTTCGTTCCATTTCGTCGTTGTCTATGACTACCTGACGAAAACATCGAACACCATGAATTTAATTGGATTGAGCGCCAATCAACGAACGTGTTCTAGCAACGTAACTGCCTACTTGGCAACATCAATACGAGCCATGTAACACGGACGTCTCTGTATTGGTAAAAGCAGTATGTAGTGAGTCCTTTTGTGAATATTTCAGTCGATACCATAGAACAATCCCTCCTTAAACAGCTACCAGGTTGTTGGGGATGCAAAGATAAAGATTCGGTATTCCTATACGTAAACCAGGAATACGCAGAACTGTTAGGGCACACGTCGCCCGAGGAGTGCTTGGGTAAAACTGATTTTGATATGGCCAGCCCAACCACTGAATGCGCGCAAGAATTTCAACGCCAAGATAAACACGTTCTCGAAACTGGCGAGTCACTAAAAATTCTGGATATCCACCCTTATCCAGATGGCCGCTGGCGAGCACATATATTTACTAAAACACCGTGGCGAGATGACAAAGGCGACATCGTAGGCACCATTTTCTACGGAAGGGAACTCACCGACACCGCCGTGATTGAAGTCGGGTATTGGGTTTGTCGTGCAATCAGTACCAACCCAAATCAACAATCCATCTTTCGTTTTTCTGACTTACAACCAAAACCAGAGAAGCTCACATGCCGCGAGCAAGAAACGCTTTTCCTCTTGCTCTATGGCAAAAAGCCTCAATTTATCTCTCAGGTCATGGGCATATCAACAAAAACCGTTGAAGGTCACGTCGCACGCTTACGTAATAAGTTTGCAGCGAACAGCAAGAACGAACTAATAGATAAAGCAATGGAAGCAGGCTACGGCTCTGTTGTACCCAAAACGCTGCTTAAGCATCAATTATCGGTTGTGTTGAATGGAGAGCGATAATTCGCATCGCTTCCACCTACAAAAACACCGCCCCAATTCGGCGGTGTTTGTTTATTCATGAGGGACCATAAGCCTATGGCGCTAAACGATCAATGTCCCAACTTCCATCATGCTGGGAGAAAAGAAAACGATCGTGAAGGCGATGTTCGCCACCTTGCCAAAATTCGATGCTCTTTGGTTTTACGCGAAAGCCACCCCAAAAGGTTGGTACTGGTATTTCACCCTTAGCAAACTTCTGTTTTAGCTCTAAAAACTTACCTTCCAACACACCTCTGGCAGAAATACGGCTACTTTGTTTGCTCGCGATTGCGGCCAACTGGCTCTCTTTAGGACGAGAAGTAAAGTATTTCATATTCTCTACGGCGGTAAGCTTTTCAGCCACACCAGTAATATGAACTTGGCGCTCTAACGGATGCCAAGGGAAGTGCAAACTAATATTGCTGTTATGCTCTAGCTGCTGGGCCTTGCGACTGCCTAGGTTGGTGTAAAACACAAAACCATCTTTGTCGACGTTTTTCAATAGAACAATGCGTTGAAACGGCATGCCATTTTCATCAACCGTTGCAACTGTCATCGCAGTCGGGTCAGTTAAACCCGCTTCAACTGCTTGTTCTAGCCACAGATTAAATTGATCAATAGGATCAGCTTTCAAATCTTTACGACGCAGCCCACCTTTGGTGTACTCACGACGAATATCAGCAAGTTCCATCTTTACTCCTTCACTCGTTTTTGTCGATTGTGCTCCCGATACTGAGGAAATACAAGGACATCATTGTGCTTGTTATCGTTGCCGCTCACAGCATCACAGTGCTTCATTTGATACCATGACACAAAAAACCAGTGAGCCGATCGTGAACTTACTCAACCCCAAAGCCCTACGTCATTTTTTACTGCTACTGTGTGCCGTTGGCATTTCAGGGCTTGCGCTTACTCACCATTACGCAACTCAATACCAACATGATCAATGGCAACAAAAGCTAGAGAGACAAGCCGCGCAAGTATCACAAGAAGTGGACTACGAACTGGCAAAGTTTGAACAGATACCAAACCTATTAAGTCACGACCCAAGGCTACTCAAAGCAGTAGAGCGCGGAACGCCCTCTCAAGAGCTCAACCTACTGTTATCAGATTGGTTGAAGCAAAGTTTGGCCGATACTATTTACGTTCATGACCGCACCGGGTTAGTCATTGCCTCAAGTAACTTTCAGCAAGAAGATACGTTTGTTGGCTCTAGCTTTAGCTATCGCCCCTATTTTAAAAATGCGCGACGCGGTGAGCCCGCTCAATACGTTGGATTAGGCGTGCGCTCGAATAAACGTGGGTACTTCTTCTCGTCTCCGCTGTGGGTAAATGAGGAAGTCGTTGGCGTGATCACAGTAAAAGTGAATTTGGAGCAATTAGAACAGCGCCTTTCGCAAACCACGACTGACGTACTCATTACAGATAAACACAATGTCGTGTTTATGAGCAATTTACCAGACTGGCGCTATCGTGCACTTTTCCCACTGTCATCGAGTGCAATAAATGAACTTACCGAAACGCGTCAATATGGCGATACCTTACCCGAATATTTTGGTGAGTTAACGGCACACAGTGGTGTCACGGAGTTTGATGACAATCAATTGCTTCTATCACCGAATTACCTCGCATACGCAACACACTTATTGGATAAAGGGTTTCGCGTCGTTGCCTTAATTAACCACAACAGCGTTCTTGCCGCCGTTTTACAGGCCGATATCGTCTTCCTGATCTTATATGCGCTCATTGCTCTAATTGCGTTAGCGTGGTTCCAAACCCTAGTTAACAAAGCACGCCTTGCCCATCTCAATGTGAGTCTAGAAGAAAAAGTAGTGCAACGGACACTAGTTCTGAGTGAAGCCAACCAAAAGCTACAACAGACCATCCGCCAATATGAACAAAGCCAACAAGAGCTTAAACAAACACAACAAGAGCTGACGCAAGCCGCGAAATTGGCACTGTTGGGCGAGCTGTCTGCCAGTATTAATCATGAGATAAATCAGCCACTTTCCGCACTAAGAACCTATACCGAAAACTCGCAGCGTTTGTTGGCAATGGAAAAATACCCAATGGTCGCCGACAATTTGGGCAAAATGCTGACACTTAATGACACCATTTCGGAAGTCATTGCCCGCTTAAAAGTCTTTACTCGGAAAGCCACGCACGATTCACACAATGAA
Source organism: Vibrio sp. Vb1574 (assembly GCF_033338675.1). Classification (NCBI taxonomy): domain Bacteria; kingdom Pseudomonadati; phylum Pseudomonadota; class Gammaproteobacteria; order Vibrionales; family Vibrionaceae; genus Vibrio; species Vibrio sp. Vb1574. The sequence continues at coordinate 9,472 of NZ_JAWOTC010000004.1, read as the reverse complement.
ATCTCAGTACTGCACGACGCGGTACATACTGCCACCAGCATTTTGAGCAACAAGCTTATTAAGCAAGGAGTAACACTAAAAGTTCCGGCCATCGACTATGATGTGAAGCTGGCCATTCACAGCGTTGAATTAGAACAAGTGCTGATAAACCTCTTCCACAACGCGGCACAAGCGATGGAAAACCACTGTATCGATCCGCAAATATCCATTGCTGTTCAGTGTCATGATGACAGTTGCGACATTCTTGTTTCCGATAACGGGCCTGGCATGTCGGACGAAGCCCTAGCAAAAATCTTTGATCCATTTTTTACGACTAAGCCAGAGGGCTTAGGATTAGGTTTGACCATCTCCAAACGCATTTTAGAGAGCTATCACGGCTCCCTCTGTGCCTATAAACATCAGAGCACAGAACAACAAGCAGGAGGGATGACCTTTATCGTGACGCTACCAATAGTCAATCAGAATAAACGTACCCCAGAAGTGGAAAACGACCATGAATAACCCAGTTTTCTTTGTTGATGACGAACCACACATTCGTGATGCCGTGTCTCAAGCCCTGCTGATTGAAGGGATAGACGTCACCTGCTTACCGAACGCAGTAGAAGCCTTACGCGTAATCGACTCAAATATGCCTGCGATTATCATTACCGATATCCATATGCCCGTGATGGATGGCTTGGATTTTATGCGAACTTTGCGAAGCAAAAACGATCACTTTCAATTCATCGTACTTACTGGACATGGAGATGTGAAAACCGCGGTAGATGCGATGAAAAGCGGCGCGTACGACTTTCTAGAAAAACCGTTTTCAACGGAACAGCTCATGAAATCGCTCAACAATGCCAGCGATAAACTGAACTTGTTGCAAGAAAACATCTGGCTTAAGAAAGAGCTCGACATGCAAACTCATGTTGGTCCGAAAATGATTGGTCACAGTAAGGCCATGGTGAGCATTCGTCGCGCCTTGATCAGTGCGCCCACAAGCCAGCCGCTCATTTTTGTAGGTCAAGATGGTACGGGTCGGCGACTCGCTGCACAATTTGCCCACGACATACATGCAACACCGGACAGTGAGCTAATCGCCGCTTCTGGTGAAGACCTCTATGAGCTTTCATTAGAAGCGCTCGACAAAGCCATACACCGCTTAAGTGAAGGAAAACGCCACTGCAGTTTGTACTTACATAGCGCAGAGCATGTATCATTTGAGCAATGGGAATACTTATTCAAGCACCCAAAACTTGAGCGTGTTTTTGGCGCGACCACCCAAGCCGAGCCACCTCTAAAATCCCTGGCGACTCTAATTCGCTTACCAACGCTCGATGAAAGAAAGGAAGATATAGGGCCTTTATACAAGCACTTTGTGCGCCACACAGCGAGTCGATATCAGTTACAGCCACCACATATCAGCCTAGAAGAGGTCAAACACCTCACCAGTCTCGAATGGCCAGAAAACGTTAAGCAGCTACGCCAATTTGCTGAACTTCGTGCCCTCAAGCCAGATACTTTTAGAATGGAAGATTGGAACAGTGAGAAAAGTCTTGAAATTCAGAGTATGACTCAGCGCACAGAATACTTTGAATATTGCTTGTTATTCGATGCATTGCAAAGACATCGCGGCAGACTCAAAGAGGTTCAACTAGAATTACAGGTATCACGCAAAACCTTGTACGACAAACTAAAAAAACATCAGTTGGATAAAGCCAAGTTCAAGGCGTAATAGCTATACTCCGGCGCTAATTATGCTTTTGTTTGATTTAGAAAGTGTAAGAAAGCTCATTTGAAGAGAGAATAACCCTCTTCTCATATTTTATTAGCCGAGCATGCTGACATGATCGGTTAATAATAATAAGATCAAAAAGATAATCCGTAATTATATAAGCAGGGACTGTGATGAGCCGAGATAACTACAACAAACTCAACGATGAAGAGTTGGATTTTGTTGATGACAAAACTGCAGCATTGCTCCTCAATACCCCCAACAGCGCGCGTTTTATGCTCTGGGTTATGGTGCTATTTTTCATTGCAGCAATAGGTTGGGCATCTTGGGCTGAAATCGACAAAGTCACGGTTGGTCAAGGCAAAGTGATTCCCTCCTCACAGATACAAGTAGTCCAAAACTTAGAAGGTGGCTTAGTCAAAGAAATCTTGGTCAAAGAAGGTCAGTTGGTTGAAAAAGGCCAACAGTTACTGCTTATCGACGACACCCGCTTTCGCTCGGATTTTCGTGAACGTGAGCAACAAGTTGCCAACCTTACCGCATCTGTGCTGCAACTATCCGCTTCTATTAACAGTGTTGCCGTTAATCGTGATTTTGAAACGGAAAACTGGCGTCAAAGTGTACTACTTGATTACGGTAAACTGACCTTCCCACCAACCTTGGAAGAGACTCGACCTCAACTCACACAGCGTCAAAAAGCAGAATATCGCGAAGATCTAGATAATTTACGCAACCAACTTTCTGTTATTGACCAACAAGTGCAGCAAAAGCAGCAGGACTTGGTAGAGATCCAAGCACGAGTAAGGAACTTGCGTCAAAGCTACCAATACGCGAAAAAAGAACTCGATATCACCAAACCTTTGGCAGACGAGGGCGTTGTTCCTCGTATTGAACTGCTCAAATTACAGCGCCAAGTCAACGATACCCGTCGTGAAATGACGTCCAGTGAGCTCAAGATTCCCGTATTGCAATCAGCGATTCGAGAATCCATGCTCAACCGTATTGATGTTGCACTCAAATTCCGCTCTGAACAGCAAGAGAAACTCAACAGCGCCCAAGACCAGTTATCTGCTTTGGTTGAATCAGCGGTGGGCTTGGAAGATAGAGTAAACCGAACGGTTGTGAATTCGCCAGTAACAGGCAAAATCAAAACACTGAACATCAATACTGTCGGTGGTGTTATCCAACCTGGTATGGATATCGTCGAGATCGTACCAACAGAAGACACACTATTGGTAGAGGCGAAAATTGCGCCAAAAGACATCGCATTTTTACGCCCAGATCTTCATGCTATCGTGAAATTTACAGCTTACGACTTCACAAAGTACGGCGGTTTAGAGGGAGAGTTGGAACATATCAGCGCGGATACCACTCAAGATGAAGAAGGCAACAGCTTCTACATTGTTCGTGTACGCACCGAAAAAACAAACTTTGGTCAAGATGCAGATTTACCAATCATTCCAGGAATGACAGCATCGGTCGATATCATCACAGGGAAGCGAACCGTTTTGGAATATCTACTTAAACCGATTTTAAGTGCCAAAACGAACGCCTTGAAGGAGTAAACCACATTAAGATACTCGCGATAGGGAGTATTGAGCGATAAGTGATTAAATAAAAAGCACTTATTTCTCACTGACGAACTCTCTAGAAGAGTATACTTGTGATACGAGTCGAATATGCGATCCAATTTGCAGCGTAAAGTTACATTATTAATCAGCTTAAGTTGTTTGTCGTTCCAACTTGGTGCGCTGAACAGTAAAGAACAACGATGGGTCAATACGGTCACAGCGGTGTACGGCGAACGTGCGGGATTGCGCGTAAATACATGGCGAAAGAACCTCGACTTATTTAAACAATTAGAGACTCATGAACAGCTCGCTGGCGTTAACGACTTTTTTAATCAGCTGTATTTCGTTGACGACATAAAACTGTGGGGAAAGACAGATTATTGGGCTACGCCACTCGAATTTTTAGGGAGTAACGCAGGAGACTGTGAAGATTTCACTATTGCTAAGTACTTCTCTTTACTCGAGCTAGGAATACCAGATTCAAAGATGCGTTTAATATACGTGAAAGCCATCGAACTGAATCAGTTTCACATGGTATTAGCTTACTACCCTACCCCAAGTTCTGAGCCGCTCATTCTCGATAATATCAATCCTGACATTGTCCGAGCCTCTAAGCGTAGCGACTTGCTACCGATATACAGTTTTAATGGTACAAACCTGTGGTTGATGAAGTCATCTGCTAGCACTGGAGAGCTAGCAGGGAAAGCATCACGGTTGAGCCTTTGGAATGACTTACGCTCGCGCGAACGTAAGTTGCAGTTAAATAAACCTAAAATTAACTATGACGAGTGAGAAACATGACCCTATATAAGAAGCTTGTGGTGGGGATGGTTACGGTCTTTATACTCTTGTTGGCATCAGTATTCGTAATCCAATTCAACACGACTCGAGACAGCTTGGAGCAACAGCAACGTTCAGAGGTCAACAACACTATTAACACCGTAGGTTTGGCACTGGCTCCTTACCTAAAGGACAAAGATAAAGTCGCGGTTGAGTCCGTGATTAATGCTCTATTTGACGGCAGCACCTACTCCGTTGTTCGTCTTACAGCATTAGATTCTGACTACCAGATCGTGCGTACTTACCCAGTTAAACCAAGTACGGTGCCACAATGGTTTATCGACATGAATCTATTTAAAGCGATTCACGATAAGCGTGTTGTGACCAGTGGTTGGATGCAGCTCGCCGAAGTAGAAATCATTAGCCACCCAGGCGCAGCTTACGAGCAGCTCTGGCAAGGTTTTATTGGCTTGCTGTCTGTATTCAGTGTTATTTTTCTAGCTGGTTTAGTGGCAATTTCATACATCCTACGTCGCTCGCTAAAACCATTAACGGCCATCGTAAATAAAATGCATGAAATCGCGAATAACCAATTTGGTGAACCGCTTGCTCGTCCAAGAACCAAAGATCTTATCGCGGTGGTAGATGGCATTAACATGATGTCTGCTCAAATCGAGCTATCATTCAAAGAGCAAGCCAAAGAGGCGCAACGTCTGCGTGCTCAGGCTTACCTCGATCCTATATCTAAATTGGGTAACCGCTCATTCTACATCAACCAAATCGACCAATGGCTTGCAGAGCAAACGCAAGGGGGTATCGCGCTACTCCATGCTGAATACATTGGGGACATTTACGAGACCAAAGATTACCAACGCGCAGATGCCCACGTTAAAGAACTGTCTCAACGTTTGAAAAACACCATTGATGTACCGGGTGCCACTATTGCTCGCTTGTCTAGTGATGAGTTCGGCTTGCTTTTCCCTCATATGGATGAGAGCGAGTTACGCATTTTATCGGACAGCATCGTCAATTGTGTGAACGGCCTAAATACTGACCCAACAGGCTTAGCAAAACCTAAAGCGTCACTAGGGGTTGCACACAGCAAAGATCAGAAAACGCGCTCTGAAATCCTCTCGATGGTGGACAACGCACTATCGAAAGCCAAAGCGCAACCAGACAAGCCATACGGCTTCATTGGCAGTGATACACCTTCTAGTTTGATGGGTAAACAGCAATGGAAAGCGTTGGTTGAAGAAGCCATTCATAGTGATTGGGTTAAATTCCGTTTCCAAGCTGCGAAAAACACATGGGGTAAAGTATTCCACAACGAAGTATTTTCAAGCATCGAAAAAGATGGTGAAACGTATCGTGCGAATCAATACCTATTCGCACTAGAACAGTTAGACGCCACCAACATCTTTGACCAGTATGTCATTGAATCAATGATTAAGATGCTAGAAAGTGGTGAACTTAATGACCCAGTCGCGATTAACATCGCGCAAAGCAGCTTGTCTCAACCATCGTTTATTCGCTGGACAACTAGCATGCTGGAAAAACACGCCAAAGTGGCCTCTAAGCTACACTTTGAAATTCCAGAGGAATGCTTTATCGATCAGCCTCACCACACAGCACTGTTATGTAATGCCATTCGCCAATCAGGTGCTGAGTTCGGCGTAGATAACTACGGACGTAACTTCCAATCTTTGGAATACATCCAAGAGTTCCGCCCGAACTATGTGAAGCTCGATTACCTATTCACACACAACTTGCACGACGAAAAACAAAAATTCACGCTAACGTCGATCTCTCGTACTGCCCACAACCTTGGTATTACGACTATCGCATCGCGTATCGAAACTCAAATCCAGTTGGACTTCCTCACTGAACACTTTGTTGAGGTATTCCAAGGATTCATCGTCGACAAGGAATAAAAAGGTTTATCAACGATGAAAGACCCTTTACTGAATTCGCTCATCTACGTTAGCCGTTACTATGGGTTAGCTAACTCGCCAGAAGCGCTAGTCAACGGACTACCGCTATCTGACGGTAAACTGACCCCATTTTTGCTACCAAGAGCAGCGGAAAGGGCCGGATTGGTTGCCAAGGAAAACCGCGCAGAGCTGGAGAGCATCTCTAGCCTAATTCTGCCGGCAATCTTAGTTCTTAAAGGCGGTGACTCTTGCGTTCTCAACAGCATCAATATGGAGAAACGCGAGGCCGAAGTCACCACCCTAGAAAGTGGAATGGTGCCGATCTCTATTCCATTAGAAGACCTACTTGAGCAATACACTGGTCGGTACTTTTTAGTTAAAAAGCAATTCCGTTTCGATGAGCGCTCTCCCGAAGTGCTCAAAACCAACGAAGGCCACTGGTTCTGGTCCACCTTGTGGCAGTCAAAACGCATCTACCGTGATGTTTTAATCGCATCACTTCTCATCAACCTCTTTGCGGTTGCCGCTCCGCTATTCACTCGCTTGGTGTACGACAAAGTGGTTCCGAATCTTGCGTTTGAAACCCTATGGGTACTAGCGAGTGGCATCTTTGTCGTGTTCCTGTTCGACTTCATTCTCAAGTCGCTGAGAAATTACTTCATTGATGTGGCGGGCAAGAAGTCTGACATTCTAATTTCATCCAAACTGTTCAGCAAAGTGATGGGGATTAGAATGGAATCAAAGCCGCCTTCGGTCGGTGCCTTCGCTCGCCATTTACAAGAATTCGAATCTATTCGAGAGTTTTTTACTTCAGCGACCGTCAGTGCTCTCATTGATTTGCCTTTTGCCATTTTGTTCTTAGTGATTATATGGCTAATGGCTGGCGATCTTGTGTATGTACCGATGGTGGGCGTGGTCATTTTGATTATTCACTCGCTACTGATACAAGGGCCGCTGCGCCGCTCCATTGAGGAGGGTTCACGCCTAGCATCGCAAAAATATGCCAATTTGATAGAGAGCTTGGCTGGGTTAGAAACCGTAAAAATGCTCAGTGCGCAAAGCCAATTCCAATACCGCTGGGAAGAGGCAGTTGCGCACATGGCGAACTGGAATATAAAAAGCCGCCGAATTACGGATAGCATTCAAAACGCAGCAGGTTTTGTGCAGCAAAGTAGTAACGTAGGGATGATCATCCTAGGCGTTTACTTGATTGCAGAGGGCGACTTAACCATGGGTGGCTTGATTGCCGCAACCATGCTTAGCGGCCGCGCGATTGGTCCTTTGGTTCAGTTATCCTTACTCTCTACGCGCTACAACCAAGCGAAGTCTTCTATGACAATTATCAATCAAGTCATGGAAATGCCGGATGAACAAGAAGAAGGTAAACGTTACATTCACCGTCCAATAGTACAAGGCAAAATTGAACTTGAACGCGTGACCTTCCACTACCCAGATTCACCGGTGGCGTCGATTCGAGATTTGAGCTTAACCATTAACCCAGGCGAAAAAGTAGCGATCATAGGCCGTATTGGTTCGGGTAAAACCACGTTAGAGCGTCTCATCATGGGCTTGTATCAGCCGACGGAAGGTCATGTTCGCATTGATGATACCGACATCGCACAGCTGCATCATGTCGACATTCGCCGTAATATTGGTTGTGTGCCGCAAGATTCCAATCTGTTCTTTGGTTCTATCCGCGACAACATTACGCTAGGTCGCCCATTAACCGATGACCGTGACGTACTAGACGCAGCGAATCGTGCCGGTGTTACTGCGTTTACGCAATCTGACCCAGCGGGCTTAGAACGCCAAGTTGGTGAAGGTGGTGCAATGCTTTCGGGGGGTCAACGTCAAGCAGTCACGATCGCTCGTGCATTTTTGGGTCGTCCTCCTGTTCTACTCATGGATGAACCAACCAGTGCGATGGATAATCGCTCAGAGATGCACATTAAACATCAATTAGCACAGTTGAAACCTAGTGAAACGCTGATTCTGATTACGCACAAAACGTCTATGCTCGACATCGTTGATCGCGTAATTGTGATGGAGAAAGGCAGCATCATCGCAGATGGCCCTAAAGCGCAAGTGCTGAACGATTTGAAACAAGGCAAAGTGCGTGCGGTTAGCTAGCCTGAATTCACATTGATAAAAGCAAAGGCCCCGTTTAACTTGTGTTTAACGGGGCTTATTTTATTGGGAGCCCGAGATAATTAAGTTCTTCAAGCGCGACCCAAACGAGTACAAGGCCAACAATCACGAATAAAATCATAATCGCCTTTTCATCTTCTTCCATTTTTCAACGCCCTAAAAGCTATTTCAATTAATACACCTTAGGTTATCAGGACAAAAGTCATATTCAGCTCGTTTATAAGGAACTAGCGTCATAGAATGTCGGATATGGGATACAGCTCAAAGATTGCTCTCTTCAAAATCACGTCAGCTTTGATTGAATATAAGTAATGAAGCCAAAGAGTTCGTAATGCTCACTAAGTCTTTGATTAACTTATACAGTACTCTGTGGTACCTCAACACAGAGACAAATGGTGTAAAGAAAAATTGTGATTACTTACAGCAAAAAATCAGCTATAAAAGCCGCTTTCTAGATATCGTCGAGATGAAGAAATGAATGATTGGATCCAATTAGAGCAAGTGAGCCAGTATTTCACTACGGGCTCCCTCGGTTACAAACTAATGATGGGCATTTTTGTCCTGATCGCGTATCGCATCCTGAAGAGGATTGTAAATAGAGCCATCCTAAATTTGGCAACAACGAAAGGTGTAAAAAAGGCTCGTTTGAGTTTTATTCAGCGCTGTTTCAATGTCGCGCTGCTATTTTTGACCGCCTCTATTTTTGCCATTATCACAGGTATTGGCTATGGCGATGTGTCTTTGTTCCTATCGTCCATTTTTGCCGTATTAGGTGTGGCGTTTATTGCGCAGTGGTCAATTCTGAGCAACATCACTGCCAGCTTTTTGATCTTTTTTGTCTTCCCGTACCGAGTGGGTGACCGAATTAAAGTCGTAGACAAAGATGAAGACATCTGCGGTGAGATTCAAGAAATCAGCATGTTTCACGTGTTAATTAAGCACGACAACGGTAACTTGATCACTTACCCAAACAACCAGATTTTGCAAAAAGCAGTGCTAAAGCTGGCGAAAAACAAGCCAGAGCCAAGTAAAGTAAAATCTCGGATTTATACTCGCAGAAAGAAATAACCCACTAAAAAGCCGATGTATCTACATCGGCTTTTTAGTATCACTTGGTGGTCACAAATAACCCAAAGTTAATGGCGAAAAACAGTGAAGAGACAAAACGTATAAGCTGAAGGTCACCACTGTATTCTTTCATGATAAAAACATGACACATCGCCGAAACCAAAAGCGCCACTTTAACCAAGGCTTTGTTGCGTAATTCGATGGAACTAAATCAGGAAGTTACGATCTGATCGGTTACATCAGTTAATCATCGTAGC